>NZ_JSYF01000145.1:0-18778 GCF_054824225.1 Pontibacter sp. HJ8 | reverse complement strand
CAAGGTATGAGCAGATTCTATCAACTGTTTTTACTTCAACGTGTTAAAACCGGTACACGATCAGGTATGTTCTGTAGCGTCGATCATCGATGAACGGCAGGATTTCAGCCTTCTGGCACAAATATAAGACATTGGCGACATCAAACAAGGCGGCAGGACGGGTAAAGTTCGCGTCAGATGCGGTCGCTATACGCAACATCAGGAAGACGATGCCCACCAGGTACAGGTTCCGTTCGTTGAAAATCAGATGCTTGTTCTGCTCCTCAAATACGCTATACGGATGTAGGAGGAAACGCTTGATTTCAATAACTTTCAGGCGACAACAGAAAAGGCGGCCTGCGTCTGTTTTTTTTATAAAACGCGTGCCGTTCGTATATTGGTTATACCTTTGCTTGCATAATCCTTTTGGCTGCAATCCAGGTATAGAGTTCTGTTATTGCTGTTGCACCTAATTTGAATGCATGGAAATCATCATCCTGATATTACTTACCCTGCTCAACGGGTTCTTTGCTCTTTCCGAATTGTCCATTATCTCCGTCAATAAGAACCGGGTTGCGCAGAAGGCCAATCAGGGCAACAAAGGAGCGCAGACCGTATTAACCCTGCTCGAATCACCTGAAAACTTCCTTTCTGCTATACAGGTCGGAATTACCCTGATCGCGATCATATCCGGTGCCTACGGTGGGGCTGCCCTGTCGGGCGATGTGGAGGCGTTGCTGGTCGGCATTCCTTTTCTGGTGCCTTATGCCGATACCCTTTCTATCGTGCTGGTGGTGGGGATTATCACCTATTTCTCTATCGTTATAGGAGAGCTGATTCCCAAGACAGTGGCTCTGGGCAATGCCGACAACATTGCCATCGCTGTTGCGCCTGTCATCAAAGTATTTACCAAAGCCACCATGCCCCTGGTCAAGCTGCTGTCTGGTTCCACCAACCTGGTCATCAAGGTACTGGGCATAAAAGAGCCTTCGGAGGAGAAGATGTCGGAGGAAGAACTGAGGCAGATCATCAAAACGGCCGGCAAACAGGGTACCCTGGCAAAACATGAAATCCAGCTGCACCAGAATATTTTCACTTACTCCGGGCAGCGGGCCAAGAACCTGCGAACGCACCGAAAAGAGGTGGAGTTCATTGAGATCAACCAGCCCATTGATAGTATAAAGGAGACGATCGAGCAGAGTGCCCATTCCAAGTTCCCTGTCACCGAAGGGGCCTTCGACAATGTGATCGGTATCCTGACGGCCAAGCGGTTCTATGAGTACCTGGCGGGCAACCGGGAAGAGCCGCTCCGGAATATGTGTCAGCCGGCCATCTTCATCCCTGAAACGATGCTGGCAAGCTCCGTGCTCAATACTTTCAAGAAAGAAAAGCAGTACATCGGCATCGTGGTAGATGAGTACGGAACGACGGAGGGAATCATCACCGTGCACGACATACTCGAAGCCATCGTAGGCGACATGCCGGACATTGACGAGGTGGAAGAGCCGGAAATCATTCGCAGAGAGGATGGCAGCCTGTTGGTCAGCGGTTCGATCGAGGTGCATGAACTGAACAGGGAACTGAAGCAGGAGATAATCCTGCGGGACTCTGATAACTACTCTACGCTGGCCGGCTTCATCTCCTATACCTTAGGAAGGCTCCCTGTTTCGGGTGATAAGCTTCAGCTCCACAAGCATGAGCTGGAGATCGTGGACATGGACGGCTTCCGGGTGGACAAGGTGATCCTGAAACAGACCGATGTCACGGCAGTGCCAAAATAAACCATAAGCGGACAGGTATAGCACAGGTATAGCAATGGCCCTTAGCAGGTATAGCAGAGACTTGCCACGTTCCATTCAATTCTTTTCCCCTACAAACAGAAGAGGTGCTGCCGGGTAAGGCAGCACCTCTTCTGTTTATGCTGTAAGGCGACTTTTCTGATAACAGCTTGCCTGGATTAAGGACAAGCTAAACGCGCCGGCTCTGACCTGAACCAACAGGACGCTGAGGCGCCTAGAAATAGGCAATCGAAAACCCGAAGGCAATTACCGTGAGCACCAGCCCCACCATAAAGATGGTATAGGAGATGCGCAGGATCTTGTACTTGCGGCTCAGCACCTCACCCAGGTAATAGATGTCCGTGATCATGTTGTTGTACAAAGACTTTTTGTCACGCATGATCTCATGCATGCCCTGCTGAAAATCCTCGAGTGGGATATTGGTAAAGTTGCCGAAAAAGAGCAGGTTCACCTTGCGGCTGTTGATCTTGCTCGGATTCTTGTTAAGCGCAAAGCTGGTGACCTCCGGCTGAGCCGAAATGATCGCGAAAATAACAGAGCCCAGTGTGGTCAGCAACAGCGTGCCAACCGGAATGAGCAGGGCGCGGTGCTGCGCAAACTCGGCGCCCGTAATGGAGGTCTTCGCGCTCAGGTAGGTGATGATCACCGAAAGGATAATGGCGTTGAGGCTGATCATCATGTTGGCCTTGTTGTCGGCGATGGCGCTCAGGTTGAGGTGGGTGCGGTAGGTATTGCGAAACATCGTTTCTATACCCCGCTTTGGCTGTGCCAGTGTCTCGTGGTATTGTTTCTCCTCCTTTTTTATTTTCTTAGACTCCTTTTGCAGCCGGTTGCGCTGCTCCTGTATG
The DNA here is from genome assembly GCF_054824225.1 of Pontibacter sp. HJ8. Taxonomy (NCBI): domain Bacteria; kingdom Pseudomonadati; phylum Bacteroidota; class Cytophagia; order Cytophagales; family Hymenobacteraceae; genus Pontibacter; species Pontibacter sp. HJ8. Next base: position 16,152 of record NZ_JSYF01000145.1, on the reverse strand, counting down.
TTGAGCCCGAGCTGCTCGGCAAACCGGCGCTGGGCCTGGTCGGTGTAGAAGCTGGTAGAAAGCAGGAAGTCCATCTGGAACTGGGCCCACTCCTGATCCGAAAAAAACTTATCCTGAAAGATCTCCCACTCTACCCGCAGAAGTTCGGCCGTCGAGAAAAAGGATTCCTTGCCAATATTAGACATATCAGCGTCTACGATTATCTCCTGCAGCAAGCCCGTAGGCGCAGTGCCATGTTGGGTGGCCATGATATAGTCGGCGATGAGGTCAATACGTTCCTGCGGGTACTGCTGCTGCTGCAGCCAGGCGGTGGCAAATTGCACACTTTCTTTTTCGTGCCCTTCGTAGGTTGTCACATAGCCGGTATCGTGAAACCAGGCCGCCAGCTCCAGGTCCTGCAGATCATCCGGGCTCAGCTTGTGCAACTCGCCCAGTTTGCGGGCCTCCCCAGCTGTTTCAAAGGTGTGTTTATAATTATGATAGACAAGCTTCTTGGAGAGTTGCTCCTTAAAAAGCCTGAATACATACTCGCTTGCCTGTTTGATAATATTCTGATCTTCCATAATGGTTCTGCCACTCTACCCGGGGACTCTGCAACCTGTGCAAAGACAGCGAGTGGCTGTTGAAGGTGGTGCTGATTTCAATTTGGCGTTACGGTGAAAACAGCTTTTTGTTGAAACGGCCGGCAAATAGAGTGTGCTATACCTGCGGGCCAGTTGGCAGCAGGGCTGCTTTATTGCTTTTTCTATATAGAGGAGCCACAATAACTAATTGGCCCTTCCGTACGTTTATGAATCTCAGTCCAGCCGCTCCCGTGGCGCTTCCTCCAGGTATAGCGGGGAATGTGGATGAGCAGCTACAGAACTACTATGCAGTATACATTACGATTGCCGCAGCCCAGGTCGGGAATATACACATGCACAGGGTATGCACATGCGCAGCAAATGCCTGTCGCTTCCCCTGCAGGACGACCAGTTCACCAAACGTATGAGAAACAGAAATAATCTGATGTCATCTATATTTCGCCCTTTGGCAGTAGTTATATGCCTGCTGTTATTACAAGCCTGCTCTACTTACAAACCCTACTACAGCCAATCAGTGTTAGATTGGAAGGAGAAAAAGCCGAAGCCGGAGAACAAGCTCGACTATACCGTATTCCTGATAGGGGACGTCGGGGCTCCCAGCCTCGACAAGCAGGAGCCTTCCCTCAAGCTGATGAAGAAACAGATGCAGGAAGCCGGTGCGCAGAGTGCCACCATTTTCCTGGGAGACAATGTATACCACAATGGCTTACCCGAACCGGGCAGGTATGACCGGGAAGTATCCGAGAAGCGGCTCAATGAGCAGCTGGATGTCCTGAAAGGCTACCCCGGCGAAAAGTATATGATCCCCGGCAACCATGACTGGAACCACAGTGGCCGTGGCGGCATTGAGTTCGTGGTGCGGGAGCAGAACTATGTCAACGACTACCTGACCGAAGAGGGCATCGTGGTAGGAGGCGACTTCTACGTGCCCGGCGATGGCTGCCCGGGCCCCTATGAAGTGAAGATCAGCGATGACCTGGTGCTCATTGCCATTGACTCGGAGTGGTGGCTGCACCCCTTCGACAGACCTTACGGCACAGGCAGCAACTGCTGGGCCTCCACGGAGGTCGATTTTCTGGTAAAGCTGGAAGACATCATCGAAAAACACCAGGGAACCAACATCCTGGTCGTGGCGCATCACCCGCTCTTCACGCGGGGAAACCACGGCGGTTTCTTCACCCTGACAGATCACATCTTTCCCCTTACCATGCTCCGCAACTGGATGTACCTGCCCTTGCCTGTCCTGGGCTCTATTTACCCGTTTGCCCGCAAGTATGGCGGCATTCTGCAGGATATACCCCACCCGCGTTACCAGGCATACATAGAAGGGCTGCTCAATATTTTTGATAAGTATGACAACATTGTCTACGCTGCCGGGCATGAGCACTCCCTCCAGCACTTCAAGCACAACAAACTATCGCACATCGTAAGTGGCTCGGGCTGCAAGATCCAGCACGTAAGACCGGGTGGCAACGCCATGTATACCCAGGAGATAAAAGGCTTTGCCAAGCTGATGTATTATGAAAACGGCGAGGCATGGGTAGAATACTGGGTGCCCGAAGGGGATGGCTCTGAAGGCAAAATGACATTCCGGACACCGCTTTATGACAAAGAGCCGCGCCGGAAACGGGAAGCTGTCGTAGATAACACCAATTACGCCGATAGCACGATAACAGTGGCCGCCAACGATAATTACCTGGCCAAAAAAGGACTGCACCGCAAACTGCTGGGGGAACACTACCGGCAGGAGTGGGCAGCCCCCGTAGAAGTGCCGCTGCTGGACATGAAAAACGAATTGGGCGGCCTGACACCTTACCAGAAAGGAGGGGGCAAGCAGACGGCTTCTTTGAAGATCCGGAACCCGGATGCCCGTGAGTACACCCTGCGCACCGTAGACAAAGACCCCACGATGGCCCTGCCCGAATACCTGCGCGAGACGGCTGCCCAGGCACTGCTGCAAGATCAGGTATCGGCCCAGCATCCGTATGGTGCGCTGGCTATACCCCGGCTGGCGGATGCCGCTGGCATCTTCCATACCAATCCGAAGCTCGTGTACATCCCGCAGACACCTTATCTGCGGCAGTACAGAGATGAATTCAGCAACACGCTGGCCTTCCTGGAAGAAGATGCCGATGAAAACCACGAAGAGGTAGCCAGCCTGGGCTTTGCCGAGAACCTGGTCGGAACAGACAAGGTTCTGCGCGAGCTGCAACAGGACAACGACAACAAAGTCGACCAGAAGGCCTATGTCCGTGCCCGTCTTTTTGATATGCTGGTAGGCGACTGGGACCGCCACGAGGGACAATGGCGCTGGAAGGAAGAAAAGACAGACAGCGGCAAGGTATACCTGCCCGTACCCGAAGACCGTGACCAGGTTTTTTTCAAGGCAGATGGTCTGCTGCCCTGGCTGGCAACCCGCAAGTGGGGCCTGCGCAACGTACAGAACTTCGATTACGACTACCGGGATATTGTGGGCCTCAACCTAAGCGCCCTGACCATTGACCGCACCTTCACTTCCAGGGTTACCCGCCAGGAGTGGCTGCAAATGGCAGAGGAGATCAAGGCGAGCATCACCGACGAAGTGATAGACGAAGCCATCGGCCAATGGCCGGAAAACGTGCAGGCCATATCCGGGGAGGAAATCAAATCCAGGCTGAGGTCCCGGCGCGATAAGCTGCCACAAGCGGCAAACGCCTACTATGAGCACATCTCCAAAATGGTAGACGTGGCGGGCAGCGACAAGCACGAGCAGTTTGTGGTCAACCGGCTCAATGATAAAGAGACGCATCTGGCCGTCTACAAGATCAACAAAGAAGGCGAGCTGCGCGATACACTGTATAGCCGTACATTCTTCACCGACGAAACCAAAGAGCTGCGCCTGTACGGTATGCACGGGAAAGACAAATTTGAGGTGACCGGGGATGTAAAGGATGGCATCGTGGTACGCATCATCGGGGGCAACGACGAGGACGTGATCACCGATAAATCCAGCGTAGCTGGTTTGAAAAAACATACAATCGTGTACGATACCAAAGAAGGCAATACGTTCACTTTTGGCCCCGAAACAAAGGACAAAACGGATATATCACCGGATGTCAACTTTTATGACCGCGCCAACTACAAGCTGCCCTATTGGGGACCCCGGCTGTCGCTGGAGTACAACGTGGACGATGGCCTGTTTATAGGAGGCGGTGTGCTGGCGCGTACGCACAAATTCCGCAAAAACCCCTATGCGGCCGAACACTTGCTTGAAGCCAATTATGCCTTTTACACCAACTCCTTTAATGTGCGCTACAATGGCGACATCCGGCAGGTGATCGGTAAATGGAACCTGGGGCTGCACGGAGCCATGCAGGGGCCTCAGTATCAGCGCAACTTCTATGGCTATGGCAATGACTCCAGGCAGCAGGACAGCTTTGACGACTCGTATTACCGCGTGCGCTTTAAACGGCTGAGTATCGCCACCACCCTCAACAACGACCTGGCACCTTTCTTCAAGATCGGCGTTGGGCCGACGTATGACCGGTTCAAAGTAGTTACTTCCGATACCGAAACGTTCCTGGAAAACGAGGCGATCAATGGCCGCCTGGAGCCCGGTACCTATGATGTGGCAGCGGGCGAATTTGAGTCGCAGCACTATGTGGGCCTCATGGGATTCATGAACCTGGATGTATTGGGCGAGGGCAACCCCAAAAATCCGCGTATCGGCATGCGCTCCCACAGCAGCATCAGCTACAACCGGCAGGTCGACGGCGAAAAGCTACATTATACCAACATCAGCTCGGAATTCAGTTTTTACCTCACGCCTAATTTTCCGATACAGCTTACCTGGGCGGGCCGTCTTGGAGCCGCGCATAACTTCGGCGATTTCCGCTTTTACCAGGCCAATACACTGGGAGGCACCGAGAACCTGCGGGGGTACAGGCGTACCCGGTTTGCAGGGCGCAGCTACATATTTGCCAATGCTGAAGCGCGCGTGCAGTTGTTTGACTTCCACCTGTTCCTGACACCCGGTAAGCTGGGTATACTGGGACTCTATGACGCCGGGCGGGTGTACAACGACGGGGATGATAATCAAGGCTTCTTCCGCCACATGCATACCGGCGTAGGGGGTGGCATCTGGGCCGATATTATGAACAAGAACCTGATCTCGCTAACATACGCTAAAGGAGATGTAGACAGGCTCTGGGCATTAAATTTCGGTTTTTTATTCTAAAGAAGTACTCCACCGTATAGGTGAAAGTGCCGCAGGAAGTGGCACTTTTATTTTTTATAATGACGAACCATGCTCTGTAAACTATGAAATTACTATCACCAAAACTCCTCTTACTGCCGATGCTTTGCTGGGTGCAGCAGGCTGCGGCCCAGCAAACAACTGAAGCATTATCTGACGTACAGAAGATAGAATATGCCAGCCCGGGTGTACGGGGCATGGGAAAACCCCGGGGCATCGTGGTCGAATACGAACGCCTGCCCCAGTTCGATATCGATTCAAAATCGGACGATCCTGAAATAGGAAATGGCAGCGCCCGCGTAAGGCGTCACAACAAGTTTTCGGTTCGGGCACTGGCACCCATTATGAACAAACCCCAAACCAAACTGATCCTGGGGATAGACCATAGCTTCGAAGAGTTCAACTTCGAGAACGTGACGCCGGCCACCTACAGCCTCTACAACAGTCTGGAAGACAAGAACCTGAAGAGCGTGGGGCTGCAACTGGCCTTCCTGCACTCCCCCAACGAGGTGAACTTTTACCTGGTGCGGGCCAAAGCCGAGCTCAACGGCGACTATACACGGGACAACATCAACATATCCGACTACCTCAAGACGACCATCGATGTAGCCTATGGCTGGAAGCGGAGCCCTGACTTTGCCTGGGGAATCGGATTTCAGCTGGGCTATACCTTCGGGCGGCAGCGCGTCTACCCGGGCATCCTCTACAACCGCACCTTCAACGACAAGTGGGGAGTGGAGTCTATCTTCCCGGCCAATGCGCGGCTTCGCCTCAACGTGTCCGAAAAGACGCTGCTCTACACCGGGTATAGGATAGAAGGCGCCAGCTACAACCTGCTTGCCAGCAACCCGCCGCTCTCCAAGTTCAACGACATCGAGCTGCGTCGTACCGACTTCAAAGGGCTCGTGCGGCTGGAGCAGGAGATCTATGACTTTCTGTGGTTTGCTGTGGAAGGCGGCTTCCGGCAGTATTACCGGCACAGGGTGTTTGATGATGTCGGTTCGAGGGATTATATCATCAAAAATGATCTGGCCGGAGCTGGCTACATCGGCGTAGAAATATTTGCCGTGCCGCCGCGCAGATTTACGGAAGGAAGGAAAAACAAGTAAGCAAATAGCATAAAAAAGCCCGGGCAGCTATACCTGCTGCCCGGGCTTTTTTGTGCTGTAATCAAATGCTTATGCTGACTTTCTTTCCGGATTCATGCCGGCAGGTATAAGCTGGCGCAGGTAGTCGTACGTAGCATATTGTGAGCGTACCTGGTTTTGTGTAGTCTGCGCACAGTAGTCGTTGTGGATGTCACGGGCTTTGGTGTTGTCTGCCAGCTGCAGGTCAATGATGGTGCGTACCTGCTCTACCAGGTCCTGCTGCAGCAGCGGGAAGGCAACCTCCACCCGCCGGTTCAGGTTACGGGTCATCCAGTCTGCGGAGGCGATGTAATACTGCTCATCCCCGTCGTTGTGAAAGATGTATACCCGTGCATGTTCCAGGTAGCGGTCTACTATACTCCGCAGGGTAATGTTCTCACTGATTCCCTCTATACCTGGTGTCAGGCAACAGATACCGCGCACGAGCAATTGTATTTTTACGCCTGCCTGGCTGGCATCGTATAGCTTCCGGATCATGCGCTCATCCTGCAGGGCATTCATTTTGAGGATCATGGACGCTGGTTTGCCCTGCCTGGCATGTTTAATCTCCCGGTCGATCAGCTCCACAAAACGGTCCCGCATGTTGATGGGCGCCATCAGCAGCTTTTTGAATTGCTTGTCCGGCTGCCCGTCCATAAAAAAGTTGAACACCTGCTCCACATCCCGGGTAATACTCGGGTTGGAGGTCATCAGCGCGTGGTCGCAGTAGATCCTGGAGGTGTCTTCGTTGTAGTTGCCTGTGCTCAGGTAAGCGTAGTTCATCAGCTTGCCCTCTTCGTTGCGCGTGATAAGCCCCAGCTTGGAGTGCACTTTCAGATCCGGTGTCCCCAATATGACGTTGGCTCCTGCTTTTTGCAGCTTCCCTGCCCAGAAGATGTTGGATTCCTCGTCAAACCGGGCTTTTAACTCCACCACCACGGTCACCAGTTTTCCGTTCTTAGCGGCTTTTACCAGTGCTTTGGCAATCTCTGAATCTTCGGCTACGCGGTATAGCGTGGCACTGATTGCAGTTACCTTCGGGTCCCGTGCGGCTTCATTGAAGAGGCGCAGCACGTAGTCAAACGACTGGTAAGGGTAATGCACCAGGTAGTCCTGTTTTTTCATGGCGTCGATCAGGCTTTTTTCCTGCTCGAGCAGCGGATGCACCAGCGTAGGCTGCGGGCTGTACTTGAGGTCCGGCAGATCGAAGTCCGGGAAGCCAAAGAAGTCGCGGAAGTTGTGGTATTTGCTGCCCTCCACCAGTTCTTCTTCTCCTATACCTGTGTGGGCCATGATGGCTTCCAGCAATGACTTTGGCGTGGTCGGGTCATACAGCAGGCGGGCAGGGTAGCCTATCTCGCGTTTCTGTACGCTTTTCTTGATCTTGGCCATCAGGTTGCCCGATACATCCTCCTCGATGTCCAGCTCTGCATCCCGCGATACTTTCACGGCATGCGCCTCAAACTGGCTATACAGGGGGAACAGCTCCGGCAGGCAGAAACGGATCACATCGTCTATAAACATGACATAGCGCTGCTCGCCCACCGTCGGGAGTTTGACAAAGCGGCCCCCGTGCTTTTTGGTAGGAATCTCCAGCATGGAAAAACGCTCCGGTTTGAGGTCCTTTTCCTTTGGCCCGTACAGGCGCACGCCCAGGTATACCGTCTGGTCTTTCAGGAAGAAGTGGGTTTCTGTCTCATCCAGCAGCAGCGGAAGGATCAGGGACTGGAGGTGTTCGGCAAAATATTCGCGCACGAACTTCTGCTGATCCGGGTTGAGTTCTTCCTCCGTGAGCAGGTTGATGTTGTTTTTCCGGAGATCTTCCAGTATACCTTCCCGGAACACCAGGCCAAACTCCTCCTGCTGCCGCCGCACTTCCTGCATGACCTGCCCGAATGTATCGGAAGGGTCTTCGTCCAGTTTTTCCCTGGTCTTCTTTTTAAGCTTGATCAGGCGCTTGAGTGTGGCTACCCGCACTTTGAAATACTCATCCAGGTTAGACGAGAAGATGGCCATGAACTTGATGCGCTCCAGCAGCGGAACACGTTTATCCTTCGCTTCCTGCAATACCCGGTAGTTGAATGCCAGCCAGCTCAGTTCGCGGTTGATCAGAGGAACTTCCGTTGCTTTGTTATTTTCTTTTTCGATATCCATTTTTATAGGTTCGCCTGGCGCACGGGCGGTTAGGAGATAATAGGCTTGCCTCTTTGCCTAACCGTTTGCCAGGTCAGGTGAATAGCGCCGCTGTAGAGCGGGCAGTAGGTTACTTGTGATCTTGAGGTGTTTCGATGAACAGTGTCTCGGCATTATCTTTCCGGATGTCGTACCAGCTCTCACAGTCGAAGCGCAGGGCCACCACACCGGCAGTAGGCATACTGGTAATGTGCTTGGGCGAAAGCAGGTTGGCAAACTCCGAGATGGATTCGTTATGCCCCACGATCATCATACTGTCGATTTCGGCAGGGACTTCGCGGGTTATATCCAATAGCTCGTCGGCACTGGCGCCGTATATGCGCTCATCGACCACGATATCATCCGCATCATAGCCCAGCTCCCGCCCCACCAGCGTGGCGGTGGTCAACGCCCTGACAGCCGGGCTCGAGAGGATGAGCTCCGGTTTTACATTATTGGCAGCCAGTTCCTGGCCTATGAGGGGGGCATCGGTGCGGCCGCGTTTGTTCAAGGGCCTGTCGTGGTCGCTCAGCTCCTCAAACTTCCAGCTTGATTTCGCGTGTCGCAGTATATATAAGGTTTTCATATGATTTCTTTCAGAAGGGAGATAGCGGCTGTACATAGTGCTGCCGCTATGGTTGATGTTTACTGAAAGCGTACTAAAATAGTTGTGTGAAGTGCGTGCATAGGCCCCGAAGGTATATTATAGCAGTAGGAGGAACTGTCGCGGCTCCTGTTAAAACAAAAGGGGAACTGCTCTGAGAAGCAGTTCCCCTTTCAGAGAGCATCAGACTTTCTATACATTATTCGGATAGCGCTCGAAATGGAGCTCGGCAACGCGCCGCTGCAGCTCCTCCCGCAGCTCATCGATGTTGATCCGGTTGGTAGCAGAAATAAACAGGGCAGGTGCATGCATCTTGGCCATGTAGGTCGCTTTCAGATCTTCGATCGAAGGCCGGGCTTGGTGTGTTTCTTCTCCACCTTCTTCCTCTTCTCTTAGCTCCTGTTCCCGCTGCTCCAGGTACTGGTCTATCTTGTTGAACACGAGCAGCACCGGCTTGTCGGCCGATTTGATGTCGAGCAGGGTGTTGTTCACAACAGCGATATGATCTTCAAAGGAAGGGTGCGACACGTCTACCACGTGCACCAGCAGGTCTGCCTCGCGTATCTCATCCAAAGTAGACTTAAAGGCCTCTATCAGCTTGGTAGGTAACTTGCGTATAAACCCAACGGTGTCGGATAGCAGGAAAGGGATACTGTCCAGCACGACCTTACGCACGGTGGCATCCACGGTGGCAAACAATTTGTTCTCCGCAAATACATCCGATTTGGACAGCAGGTTCATGAGCGTAGACTTGCCCACGTTGGTATACCCTACCAGCGCCACGCGCACCATACCTGCCCGGGACTTGCGCTGCTCGAAGTTCTGCTTTTCAAACTTTTCGAGGCGGTCGCGCAGCAGGGAGATCTTGTCGCGCACGATACGACGGTCCGTCTCGATCTCGGTTTCACCCGGACCTTTCATCCCGATACCACCTTTTTGTTTGGAAAGGTGGGTCCAGAGGTTGGTCAGGCGGGGCAGCAGGTACTGGTACTGGGCCATCTCTACCTGGGCGTGCGCCTGGGCCGATTTGGCCCGGAGCGCAAAGATATCCAGGATGAGCAAGCTGCGGTCCACGATCTTTACCTGCAGCTCACGCTCAATGTTGCGCACCTGCGAAGGGCTCAGGTCATCATCAAAGATCACCATATCGATGTCGTGTTCCGTCACATACGCCTTTATCTCATCGAGCTTTCCGCTGCCCACAAAGGTGCGCATATCCGGCTTGTCGAGCTTCTGCACAAAGCGCTTCATGGTGATGGCGCCTGCTGTTTCGGTCAGGAATGCAAGTTCGTCGAGGTACTCGTTGGTTTGTTCGTCGGTTTGTTTATAACCAGGCACCGCTATCAGCACAGCCGTTTCCTGTGGCTTGGCGGTTTCATAATACTGTTTCTTACCCATCAATTAGTTGTTAAGCGTCATGGTATAGGTGGCCCGGGTCTCGCCCGGCCCCCGGCCCCTTACCGTTGTCGTCCTGGCAGGTGGCGCATAGTATTACGTATACGGTCCACTGATTGGTTGAATAGCGTTTGATATGGCTGCCAGGATGTAAAGGCCCGGATGCAAGTTAGCCGAAAAATTTCAGATGAATAGTGAAAATGGCTAACTTACCGCCTTTACAGGACAGAGGGACTCATCTGCTGCCGGTGCATTTCCGGTGTTACAGACAGACCGCACTGAAAAAGCCATGAAATTAAGACGATAACATACCATAGAAATTTAAATGGAATATAAGACCTATCACATAGAAGGCCTGATTGAATTTATACCGCGTGTGTTCCGCGATGACCGGGGCTGGTTCATGGAAACCTACAGCGACAAGATGTTTGAGCCCTTTGGCATAAAACCAGCCTTTGTGCAGGACAACCAGTCTGTTTCAAAAAAAGGGGTGCTGCGGGGATTACATTTCCAGAAACCACCTTATGCGCAGGGCAAGCTTGTGCGGGTGACATCCGGAAGAGCCCTGGATGTGGCTGTAGATCTGCGCAAAGACTCTCCCTCTTATGGACAACATGTAAGCTGCGTACTGGACGCGGAGCAGAACAATCTGTTTTATATACCCGAAGGTTTTGCCCATGGCTTTATGGCGCTGGAAGAGAATACCACCTTCCTGTATAAATGCACTAACTTTTACCACCAGGCTTCAGAAGGAGGCATCCTGTGGAACGACCCGGCTTTAGGTATAGACTGGGGTACAGCCGAGCCGCTGGTATCGCCGAAGGACGAGGTGCTGCCGCTGCTGCAGGAGTTTGATTCGCCGTTTTAGATTGAGACGTCAGATATTAGACACAAGACTTTAGACTTCTTATTAGGATATAAAACAGCTATGCCCACGGTTTTCTATACTGTAGCATAGCTGTTTTATTAGGTATAGGTAGAGGGCGGCCAGAGCAGCCTACTACTTCTGTGCATCAATAAATCAGCACATTTCCTTCATCTTCACATTCTCCCATCTCCAAACTTCCATATTTACAACACCTCCACCAGCGTCTCCAGTCCCATACCCCTCGAGCCTTTTACCAGCACATAGCTTTCCGATATAGGGTGCTGCTGTAACCAATGTTGCAGCTCCGGCTTAGTAGCAAAGTATAGGAAGCGGCTGTCGGCTTCCGAGGCGTGTTTCATCTCCGGCCCGCAGAGCAGCACCGTGTCGAAATTCTGCTCAGCTATGATCTCGCCAATGCCTTTGTGCTCAGTGGCGCTCTCAGTGCCCATCTCCAGCATGTCGCCTACGATGACCACCTTGCGATCCGCGTTCATGCCCCCAAAGTTACGGATAGCCGCGGCCATCGAAGTTGGGTTGGCGTTGTAGGCGTCGAGGATGAGGGTGTTGCTGCCTTTTTTCATCACCTGCGAGCGGTTGTTCACCGGGCTGTAATCGGCGATGGCTTCATTGGCCTGGTGTAGTGGCACCCCAAAGAACTTACCGATACACGCGGCAGCGGCCATGTTCTCGTAGTTGTAACTGCCCACCAGTTGCGTATGCACCACATGCCCTTCCTCGTCCTTATACACCACGTATGGCGAGGCTTCCAGCAGTTCGCTGTAGTAATAGTCGCTTGGGGCAGGGTAGGAGATTTTGTTTTCGATGCGGCGGCTCATGCGCATCAGGTGCTCGTTGCCGGTATTGACGAATACGGTGCCGCCATGCTCCAGCAAATGCACATACAGCTCACTCTTACCACGGGCTACGCCCTCCAGACTGCCAAACCCTTCCAGGTGTGCCTTGCCGATGTTGGTGATCATCCCGTGCGTAGGCATGGCAATGCTGCTGAGCAAAGCGATTTCGCCGATGTGGTTGGCGCCCATCTCGATGATGGCCATGTCGTGCTCGGGCTTAAGGCGCAACAAGGTAAGCGGCACTCCGATGTGGTTGTTGAGGTTGCCCTGGGTATAGAGCGTGTTGAACTTCTGGCTCAGCACGGCATAGATTAACTCTTTGGTTGTCGTCTTGCCGTTGCTGCCCGTGATGCCGATCACAGGTATGCTCAGCTGCCGGCGGTGGTGGCGGGCCAGGTCCTGCAGCGCCTGCAGTGTATCTTCCACTACGATTACGTTATCCGCTGCCAGGGCTGGATCGTCTACCACCGCATATTTTGCTCCCTTTTCCAATGCCGGCCCGGCAAATTTTGCACCCTTGAAGTTCGGCCCGTTCAGGGCGAAGAACATACTCTGGTCCTGGGTAGCGCGGGAGTCAGTGCTAACGTGGCGGCACTCCAGGTATTTTTGGTATAGAAAGTCGATGCTGTTCGGCATGAAATGCGTATTTTTAGTTGATTATTGGCTACGGCGGTCCCTGCTCTAACCGGGCGCTTTTCCGCAGCAGCAATATACACCCAAAACGGCAAAAGCAACAGTCCGTTGCCTGCCCGGTATAGCTTTTAAACAGTGCAGTCAGCTTCACCTATGCGATACGTCATCTCCATACTTCTTCTGCTGACAGCTATACCTGTAGCCTGGGCGCAGGAACCACTGCGCTTCCGGCAACTCACCGATGTGTCGGTGGTGACCCCCACCCGGCCATTTCTCAACCCCTGGAGCGGCGGTCTCAACACCCCTCAGTTCTCCACCATCGATCTGAACAAGGATGGGCGCGAAGATATGTTCATCTTTGACCGCCTGCTGCGCAAGGTTTTTACCTACCTGGCGGTGCAGCGAGAGGGGCAGTGGCAGTATCAATATGCGCCGGCGTACGAGGCGATGTTTCCGGAAGAACTGGAACACTGGGTGCTGCTGCGCGACTACAACTGCGACGGCCTGAAAGACATCTTCACCAGCACTGCGCTGGGTATACAGGTATACCGGCAGGAAGCAACAAACGATGCGTTTCCTAAGTTTGTACTGGCCGAGGACGCTCTCTTTTACAGGAGCCGTAACAGCAATAATAAGATCAATATGCAGATGAACAACGCCGACATCCCTGCTATCGTGGACATGGATGGGGACGGCGATCTGGACATTCTGATATCGGAGTTTTCGGGAGGGTATCACCTGGAGTACTACCAGAACATGCGGGTAGAAGAAGGACAGCCCTGCGGCACGCTTAACTTTGCCCTTGGCTCGGACTGGTGGGGGCAGATAACCGAGTGCCACGGCTGTAACAACTTTGGCTTCGGGATACAATGCCGTATGGCAGGCCCGCTGCACTCAGGCCATGATGGCTCTGCGCTGCTGACCCTTGACCTGGATGGCGATGGCGATAAAGAGTTGCTGATGGGCAGTGTCGCCTGCGAAGATCTGGTGATGATGGAAAATGTAGGTTCAACGGCGGTTGCCCGCATGGAGAGTTTTGAACCTGCTTTCCCGCTGGGTACAAAAGCTGCCAGTTTCAGGCTTTTCCCGGCGGCGTATTCCGAAGACGTTACATTTGATGGTATACCTGATCTGCTGGTGGCCCCGAACAGCAACGAAAACGAAGGCGACCTGGAACTGCAACAGTCTGTCTGGCTTTACCGCAATACCGGCACAACCAATCAGCCCGATTTTGAATTTGTGCAGGATGACTTTCTGCAGCAACAGATGATCGACCTGGGCGAGGGCGCTTACCCGGCTTTTGCTGATCTGAATGGTGACGGGAAACTCGACCTGCTGGTGGGCAACAACCGCTCCAGCCGCGGCGATGGACGCTACGAGGCTACGCTTAGCTACTATCGCAATGTGGGTACCAACACAGAGCCTGCCTATTTTCTAGTGACGGATGACTACCTGAACCTTTCCTTTCAAGGTATGCAAGCGCTCAAACCCGCTTTTGCCGATATCAACCGGGACGGTATGCCTGATCTGGTACTGACCTACAAGCTGGAGCAAGCGGGCACCAACCGCGTGAGCTATGTGCGCAACACCGCCGCTGCCGGGCAAGCCTATACCTTCGATAAAGCGAACCTGCAAGTGCTTCTCAACCTGGCCGATGGCGATGCGCCCTCCCTGTTTGATGTGAGCGGCGATGGCTACCTGGACATGCTGGTCGGCAAAGCCAGCGGCGCCCTGGACTACTACCGCAACACCGGCAACAATACTTTTGTGCTGGAGAAGCAGGAGTTGGGTGGTATAGGCTTTGACTTTTTGCGGCGCAATTTATACCCTGCCGTGGAGGATCTGGATGGGAATGGCAAACCCGATCTGCTTACCGTGGATGACAGTGGCCAGCTGCAGGTATACCCTGATTTTTTAGACAAACTCAACGGGGATTTCACAGCGGCTGCAGAGCTCCTGGAAAATGAGCTGACGGGCAAGGTACATGCTACCAAACTGGGCCGTGGGCTGAGCCTGGCCGTGGCAGCACTGGGCGGGCCCAATAAACTATACCTGACCATTGGCAGCCAGGGCGGCGGGCTATACCTGCTCGAGCAAACAGCCGGAAACGCTGCTGCTCCGGGTGAAGAACCGGGAGGCCTGGCACTGCAGGTATACCCTAACCCGGTAGCCGGCCAGCAACAACCGGTACAGGTGCGTGCCGCTGAACCGGTTGCAGTCGAGCTCTACGATATGATCGGGCGGAAAGTACTGGATGCAGGAGCCGATTTTAACCGGAACCACCAGCTGTCTCTTGGCTACCTGAAAGCCGGGGTATACCTGCTGCGCGCCACTTCCCGCACCGGGCAGCAACAAACCACCAAATTGGTGATACAATAATGCAGGCCTTTCTGCTGATCGACCTGTCAGGTGAGGCCGTTTTTGAGCAGCCCATACTGGCGTGGCTTCGGCAGCACCGTCAGGGTATAGCCACCTTTGATCTGGACACGCAGTCAGATGATATGCTGCAGCAGTATGCTGTGCGCCTGTTGCAGGAGACTGCCGAAACAGTGGTTTGTGTGAAGGCAGGTGCAGGCGATCTGAACCGACTCATGCCCCTGCTCGAAGAGTTGCTGCAACCGAACCCTGACCGCCTCCTCTTGCTCTTGGGCGAGCAGCCGCGCCTGCTGCGCATCCTGCAGGCGAGGCCTTCTCTCCGGTACCAGGTGGTGGCGGACGAAGAGGAGTTGAAAGAGGTGTTGCTAAAGGCTACACTAACGTAAACGTATCCGCGTCCAAGTGAGCTGGGAAACTCTCCCGGTAATCAACCAGCTCCTGCTTGCTCAGCGTGATGGTATGCACCCCTTCTGCCTCTGCCGTCTCAAGCAGTTTGTGTCCTTTGGGATGGATGATGGCGGAGTCACCCGAATATAGGTGTTTGTTGTCATCAGAACCCACACGGTTCACCCCCGCCACATAGGCCAGGTTTTCGATCGCCCGTGCCTGCAACAAAATGCTCCAGGCGTTGCTTCTGGGCTTGGGCCAGTTAGCAACATACAGCAGCAGGTCGTAACGGCTGTCTGTGTTGCGGCTCCATACCGGGAAGCGCAGGTCGTAGCACACCAGCGGGCAGATGTTCCAGCCCTTTAGTTCCACTAGAATCCTTTCAGAGCCCGGGGTATAGGTATGGTGTTCCTTTGCCATCCGGAAAAGGTGCCGCTTATCGTACTGGGTATAGGAGCCATCGGGGCGCACCCAGTAGAGGCGGTTGTAAAAGCTGTCTCCCTCCCGGATGATCACACTCCCTGTTATAACAGCGTGATGTTTGGAAGCTTCCTCCTGCATCCAATGCAGCGTGGGGCCTTCTGCCGGTTCGGCCAGGGGGCTGGCATCCATGCTGAAGCCGGTCGTGAACATTTCGGGCAGCACGATCAGGTCCGTGGTTGGGTGAGCGGCGGCCAGCTTTTCTGAAAACATCTTTCGGTTGGCTTCCGCGTCCTGCCAGTGCAGGGCAGTTTGGATGATGGTAACGTGTAGGTCTTGCATGGGTACTTCGGGTAAATATCAACGGTAATTACGCTTATTTTTTTGTCATTCTCAAAGAGTCCTGGTGCAAGCCAGATAAGCTTTTGCTAGCGTAACAACTGCTTACCTATACCTCAACCTGACTTATTTCATAGCTTGCCCTGGCCGGGCGGGCCT
>NZ_JSYF01000144.1:0-13082 GCF_054824225.1 Pontibacter sp. HJ8 | reverse complement strand
AACTGGGATTTTATCTACGCAAGAGCTGCCTTTTACATCATGGATGCGCCGATCCGTTTTACGATCAAAAAGGAGTTTATGAAATTTCCATTTGGAGGCTTATTGAAATCGATGGGGGCTATACCTGTCGATCGCTCCAAAAATACGCGCATGGTCGATGCCATGATCAGAATATTTAGGGAAACACCCGGCGATATGTGTGTGATGGTAACACCGGAAGGAACCCGAAAATACCAGCCACGGTGGCGCCTGGGCTTTTATCATGTGGCGCTGGGGGCAGGCGTGCCGATCGTACTGGGCTACGTGGACTATGCCAGAAAAGAAGCAGGTATAGGGCCGGCCATCTACCCGTCCGGAGATATTGATGCGGATCTGGAAAAGATCATGGCTTTCTACCGCACCAAAAAAGGCAAATTCCCCGAGCAGGGAGTTCGGTAGTTGCAGCGCGTCTTTTACAGTTTTAAATAACGGAAATGAATATAGAATCACTACGCGAACTGTGCCTGGCTTTGCCCGGAGTAACAGAGGATGTAAATTGGGGTGCTGACCTTTGTTTCCTGGTCGGCGGTAAGATGTTTTGCGTGACAGGCCTGGAAGGAGATTCCGGCGTTTCCTTCAAAGTGAAGGAAGAAGAGTTCGAGGAACTTTCCGTTTCGCCTGCTATTATACCTGCCCCGTATATGGCCCGCAATAAGTGGGTGTATGTGCAACAATGGGACAGGTTCTCAGAGCAGGAGTGGGCTTATTATGTTAAGCAGTCGTATGAACTGAAGAAAGCTACGCTGACCAAGAAAGTTCAGAAAGCCATAGCCGAAGGGCAGGTATAGCGACTGGTCTTATACCTTGTTCTGATTGAAAAATAGAAAAGCCGCTGAACTTTCAGCGGCTTTTCTATTGATGTAATTCTTTGACTCTGTTACGCTATCTGCCTCAGGTCTACCGGGATAACCCGGGATATGCCAGCTTCGATCATGGTGATGCCATACATGACATCGGTAGAAGCCATGGTGCGTTTGTTATGCGTCACCACGATGAACTGGGACTCATTGGAGAAGGTACGGATGATGTTGTTGAACTTGTCAATGTTGGCATCATCCAGCGGTGCATCCACCTCATCAAATATACAGAACGGCGCCGGCTTTAGCAGGTAGATAGCAAACAGCAGGGAGATAGCCGTCAGCGTTTTTTCTCCGCCCGAGAGCTGGTTGATCGTTAACGGACGCTTGCCTTTTGGTTGCGCCATGATCTCGATACGGGATTCCAGCGGATTTTTCGGATCGGTCAGTACCAGGTCACAATTGTCTTCTTCGGTAAAGAGGCTGCGGAAAACACGAATAAAGTTATGCTTGATCTCGTTGAAGGACGCCAGGAATTTCTCTTTCGCCACCGTATCGATCTCATTGATGGTATCGATCAGCGTATTCTTGGCATTGACCAGGTCATCGCGCTGTTCGGTGATGAATTTGTTGCGCTCTTCGATCTCGATATAGGCTTCTGCAGCCATCGCATTTACCGGGCCCATTTTATCCAGGGCTGATTTCACTTCTGCGATGATCCTGCTCAGTTCCTCATTGCTCAGCTGGAACAACTCGTCGTATTGCATTTCAGGTATAGGCTGCTCCAGGTCTTCGGTCGCGATGCTAAACTCCGCTGCCAGACGCTCCTGTACCGATACCAGCTTGATTTTGGTATCGTTGATCGTCTGCTGCATGCGCATCAGTAATTCATCGGCATTCTGGCGTTTGCGCTGCAGCTCCCGGATCGTTTTATCTTTTTCTTCCAGGTCGCCGCGCAGGCTAAAGTACTTCTTCTCGACATCTTCCAGTTCATACCCGAATTCACGGCGCGCATCGACCATAGACGCTACCAGGGCTTCATTCTCCTGGATGAAATCAGCAGCTAACGTAGTTTCTTCTTCTGATCTTTCCAGTTCCTGCCGCAGTCCTTCTATGCGTTCCTGGTTGGTCTCTACCGTCTTCTGCTTGTAACTGATCTCCTGTTGCAGACTGCCGAAACGGTTCTTCAACTGGTGGAACTGGATGTTTTCCTGGTTATACATTCCTGAGATGACCGTAATCTGCTCCTGCTGCTGGTTGATCTGGGCGGTATACACAGCCAGTTCTTCTTCCAGTCGCTTCAGTTCCTGCATGTCTTCTTCGGCTTGCGGAGATACCTGCTGGCTCTGCACCCGCAGATCCTCCAGACGTTGCTGCAGCTCTTCTTGCTTCTGGTCGAAGTTCTTCCTGTTCTGCTGGTGCTGCTCGTTCTTGATGCGGATCGTCAGCAGGTCTTGCTGCTGTTTGGCCACTTCCTTCTCCAGCTGCCTGATCGTTTCCTTCTGAGATTCGCTTTTGTAGTTGATCAGGATCTGGTTCTGGGTGTTGATGCGGCTCTGCATCACATCTACCTGGTGGGAGAGCTCTTCCAGCTCCTGGGCCAGCTTTTCCATGTTTTGCTTGCGGCCCAGGCGGCTGCCATCCAGCAGCCCTACAGAGCCCCCTGACAAGCTGAGGGGCTTCTTGATCGCCGATCCGTCTTTAAGAATGATCGTGCGGTAATCCTCTGTCGTAAAGTCTTCTTCCGTTTCGTCGCTGATGTATACGTTGCGAAGCATATACTTCAGCAGGCTGCCATATTTCTTATCAGCTGACACTACCTCAAAACCGGCCTTTAATTTGCCGTCGCTGAAAGTAGCCGTAGGTTCCAGTTCTTCGATCTCGGATAGGATAATAAAATTAGCTCTGCCCTTGTTCTGACTCTTCAGCAAGGCAATGGCCTCCACAGCATCCTGCAGCTCATCCACTACAAAGAAGTTCATGTAAGGCTCCAGGTAGCTCTCGATAAGGCCCTTGTACTCAGGCTCGCAAACGATGATGTCAGAAAGGAGGGGAGCAGGTTTGCTCCAGCTTTCGGAATGGGCCAGGTACTTGATGGCCTCCGGGAAGCCCTCCATGTTCTCGACCAGCGATTTGGTGAGGTTGAGCTGGTTCTGGCGGGCATCCAGCGCTCTGTTCAGTTCTACCAGCTGCTGCTTCAGTTCCTCAATGTCTCCCTCCGTTTTCTCTATACTTTGCACAAGGGATTCTTCTTTGGCCTGAAGGCGTACCAGCTCAGCTGTTTTATCTTCCAGTTCGGCCTGCGCTTCCTGCAGTTGCTCCTGTAGCAGGCCGGCGTCTTCGTCAGCGGTCAATTGCTGCTGTTGCAGGCGCTCCAGGTCGTAGGTCAGGTTCTGTATCTGTACCTGGCTAATTTCCAATGATTTGTTCAGCTGGAAGACGGCATGTTGCTTGTTGCGCTGCTGCTGGGTGAGTTCCTGGAAGGACTCCTGCAGGCTCAGCTTCTGTTCATTGGCAAACTGCAGTTCTTCCTTCAGTGCATTTACCTGCTCCTCTGCCGCCGCAAAGCTGTCCTGTACCGTTTCCATCTCCTCGCGCAGCTGCACAATGCTTTCCTGCGTATGCTCCAGGCTCGATGTGTCCTGGCTGATCTGCTGCCGCAGTTGTTGCATCCGCTCTTTGAGGAAGTTGCTGCGCTCTGATTTTAATTTGATGTCATTCTCCAGTTGGCGCAGTTTCGCGGTCTGCACCTGCATGGTTTTCTGCATTTCGGAGAGTTGCTCCTGTGTCAGGTTCAGCTCTGCTTTCTGGTCGGCGATGGCATCTTCCGCTTCTGTGACAGCCAGTACATAGCTTTCTTTGAGGGAGGTTTCCTGCTGCACATCTTGCTCCAGGCGTTCCAGCGTTTGCTGGTATTGCGTTATGTTACGGCGGGAGAATTCCAGGCTGTGTTTCTTGTAATCATCTTTGAGCTGAAAGTACCTAATGGCCTGTTTTGCCTGACGTTCCAGCGTTTTCATGTTCTTGCCGATCTCAAAGAGCACATCTTCTACGCGCTCCAGGTCGGCGTCGGTTTCTTCCAGCTTTTTGAGTGTCTGTTTCTTCCTTACCCGGAATTTGGATATACCGGCGGCCTCTTCAAAAAGCAGGCGACGGGAGTTTTCTTTGTCATTGAGAATCTCATCCACCATTTTGAGCTCAATGATGGCATAGCTATCGGAGCCTATACCTGTATCGAGGAACAATTCATTGATATCCTTCAGGCGGCAGGTCACGCCATTGAGCATATACTCGCTGTCGCCGTTGCGGTAGTATTTGCGGGTAACGGTCACCTGGGAGTATTCGGTAGGAAGCACGCCCCGGTTGTTATCAAAGGTGATGGACACCTCGGCCATCTGCACCGGTTTGCGGGTTTTGGAGCCGTTGAAGATCACGTTCTCCATCTTGTCGGAGCGCAGGTTGCGGGTCTTTTGCTCCCCCAACACCCAGCGTATGGCATCCACAATGTTGGACTTGCCACAGCCATTGGGCCCTACGATACCCGTTATACCTTCATCAAAATTAATGACAACCCGGTCGCCAAAACTCTTGAAACCCTTAATTTCTAATCTTGATACTTGCATTCGCGTCAGCGGAATCGATTCAAACCAAACTCAAAAATAAGACTAATTTGCTTACTATAGCGCATGAAGGGAGTATAAATATGTAGCGCAGGATGGCCCGTCTATTCATTATTTATGCTATATTTGATAAGCGACTGACACTATGGAAGA
Organism: Pontibacter sp. HJ8; assembly: GCF_054824225.1. NCBI lineage: Bacteria > Pseudomonadati > Bacteroidota > Cytophagia > Cytophagales > Hymenobacteraceae > Pontibacter > Pontibacter sp. HJ8. The sequence goes on along the minus strand of NZ_JSYF01000144.1, from coordinate 8,473 downwards.
TTTCAAACTCATATTCTATATCCTGGCGATTGTAGCCTATTTTATTTTTACGGCCTGGCGCAAAGCGTTTAAAACTCCGAACGATCAGGCGCCACCGCAGCAAAATCCACAGCGGGAACGGCCTGTTCCGCGAGCCATGCCTAGTCCGACTCCCGAACACCGGCAACACCGCCCGGCTACACCGGCCACATCCTTTGAAGACATACTGCGGGAGATGCAGTCTAAAATGGAGAAGGCCAACCAGGAGGGAAGACAACCGGCTGAAAAAGTTAAACCCGAATACACGCCAGCCTCAAGACCTGTTTCGTATGAAACTGCACCTCCGCGGGTTCTTTCGCTGGAGGTACCGGAAGATGCCCGGTTGTATGATCAGAAGGTGAAGGCAAGAAGAGAAGATTCCCTGGATCGGCTCCCAAAGCCAAGGTTTGAGAAGCCCAAAGCTAATGTGTATGCAGAGATGCTGCATAATCCTCAGTCCATCCGACAGGCCTTTATTCTGACGGAAATCTTTAATAGGAAGCAGTATTAAAAGTTTTCCTGACTGATTTTTAGTATAAACTTTACAAATACTGAGTCAGGGCGTAGGCCAGTATGTTAGCCCCCATGCGAAGGGCATCCTGCCGTTTATTTTCAGGGTCATTGTATACTTCGCTGTCTTCCCATCCATTTCCCAGATCCGTTTCATAGGTATAGAAGCAGACCAGTCTGCCTTTGTGAATGATGCCAAAACCTTGCGGGGGCTTATTGTCATGCTCATGTATCTTGGGTAGCCCGTTGGGGAAGGGATATTTCTGCCTGTAGATAGGATGATCGAAGGGTAACTCCACAAACTCATACTCGGGGAATACCTTTTTCATCTCTTTGCGGATGTACTTGTCCAAGCCATAGTTGTCGTCGATGTGCAGGAAACCGCCGCTTAAAAGGTAATTGCGCAGATTCTGGGCTTCGGCATCCGAAAAAACGACATTCCCGTGCCCCGTCATGTGCACGAACGGATAGCTGAAGAGTTCCACACTGCCGACTTCGACTACTGCTTCTTCCGATGCGATGTTCATGTTCAGGTTCTGGTTGCAGAACTTGATCAGGTTTGGGAGCGAAGTTTTGTTGGCATACCAGTCTCCGCCGCCGTTATACTTTAACTTGGCTATTTTAAAGCTATACTTCTGCTGGGCGAGCACAGCGCCACAGGCCAGAAAGAGGTATAGCAACAGGAAGGATCGCTTCATAGATTCTTATGTTCAGTACACCTTATAAGGGTGCGTATATGTCGTGTAATACATGCAGAGTATGACAGGCGACCAGGGCAGCCGTTTCGGTGCGCAGCCTGCTATCCCCCAATGTGATGGGCCTTATACCTGTGTCATACGCAGCAGCGATCTCTTCCGGAGAGAAGTCTCCTTCAGGCCCAATCAGGATCGTGTGTGTCCGGTCCGATCTAAAGTAATCCTTTAAACTTTTGGTGGCATCATCTTCTAAATGCGCAATAAATGTATCTTCCGGCGCACAGGTCTGTATAAATTTCCGGAATGGTACCATGTCGCGCAGCAAGGGCATGTAGCCTTTCTGGGACTGCTTCATGGCACTGACCGCAATTTTTTCTATCCGGTCCAGGCGCAGCTGCTTGCGTTCCGAGTGGTCACATTCCAGGAACGTGATGGCACTCACGCCAATTTCCACGGCTTTTTCTACAAACCACTCCATCCGGTCTATGTTCTTGGTAGGCGCAACTGCAATGTGTACATAATAGGGCAACTTTCCGTATTCTACCTGCTTTTCGATTACCTGTAACTGGCATTTTTTCTGATTCGCATCCTGGATGATGGACGTATACCTGCCGCCGTTACCATCTACCAGATACACGGTGTCTCCCTGCTGCAGGCGCAAGACACGGGTGCAATGCTTGGATTCCTCTTCAGACAAGGTATAGATGTCAGTGGTTATATCGGGGGTGTAGAATATGTGCACTGTTATGCTTTTTGTAAGGATGTGGTGACGGATACTCTGCTTTTTCTCTTACTAGTATACGAAAGTATGCATTTCACATACAAGAATATAACATACCGGAAATAAAAAAAGCCTCCCTGCACAGGCAGGAAGGCTTTTTCTGGTTCTACTGTTGCATTAGTTAATCGGAACTTCCACTTGTGGAGCGCCTGCCAAGATATCTTCGCTGGCAAAATCAGCATATTTGCTGAAGTTCTTCACAAACTTTGCTGCCAGGTCTGTTGCCTTGGCATCGTATTCTTCTTTGTTCGCCCACGTATTGCGCGGATTCAATATCTCTTCCGGCACGTTAGGGCACGTGGCGGGCATATCGACACAGAACACCGGATGTTTGGTATATTCCACTTCGTTAAGCTCCCCGTTTAGGGCAGCCGTGATCATGGCACGGGTATAAGCCAGCTTCATGCGGGAACCAATCCCGTAAGGGCCACCTGTCCAGCCGGTATTTACCAGCCACACGTTCACATTGTTCTCATTCATCTTCTGGCCAAGCATTTCGGCATACTTGGTTGGGTGAAGGGGAAGAAATGCTGCGCCAAAACAGGCAGAGAAAGTCGTTTGGGGTTCGGTTACGCCTACTTCAGTACCTGCCACTTTTGCCGTATAACCCGAAATGAAGTGATACATTGCCTGGCTTGTATTCAGCCGTGAGATCGGAGGCAACACACCAAAAGCATCTGCTGTCAGGAAGAAGATGTTCTGAGGTATAGCAGCCCTTGAGGGCTCTATGGCATTGTCAATGTAATTGATCGGGTAGGCCGTGCGGGTGTTCTCGGTTACGGACTTGATGGTATAGTCTACCGTACGGGTACCTTCAAAGAAACGGGTATTCTCTACGATAGAACCAAATTTGATGGCATCCCAGATCTGCGGTTCTTTTTCACGCGACAGATCAATTACTTTGGCGTAGCAACCACCTTCAAAATTGAAGACACTGTCGGACGTCCAGCCATGTTCGTCGTCCCCGATCAGGCCGCGGTTCGGGTCGGCCGACAATGTCGTCTTGCCGGTGCCTGATAAACCGAAGAAAATGGCAGTGTCCCCGTTTACGCCAACGTTTGCGGAACAATGCATAGAAAGCGTGTTTCGTTCCTGAGGAAGCAAGTAATTGAGTACGCTGAAGATCCCTTTCTTCATTTCACCGGCATACCCTGTGCCACCGATCAGGATGAGGTTGCGGGAGAAGTTGATGATAGCGAAGTTGGGCTGACGCGTGCCGTCTACTGCGGGATCCGCTTCAAATTCCGGGGCACAGATGATGGTAAACTCGGGTTGGTGCTCTTGAAGCTCTTCTGCGTTGAGGCGCAAGAACATGTTGTTGCAGAACAGGTTATGCCAGGCCTGCGTGTTGATGATGCGAAGGTTGAGGCGATAATCCGGGTGAGCGCCTGCGTATGCGTCGCGCACATACAATTTGCGGTCTTTCAGAGAATCGATCATCTTGTTGTAGAGGGTATCGAACTTCTCCGGGTCAAAGGCAATGTTGATGTCACCCCACCAAACTGTGTTTTCTGTCTTGGCATCTTTTACTACGAAGCGGTCTTTGGGAGAGCGTCCTGTAAATTTGCCCGTGTCGCACATGAGGGCTCCATTGTCAGTCAGTACGCCTTCGCCGTTTTTGATAGCTTCTTCCACCAGTTCTGCCGGGCTTAGGTTCCAAAGCACTTCCTGTGCCTGTTTGATGCCTAACTTTCCAGATCTAATGTACTTGATTTATGGCCAGTTTCTTTCATTTGAAAATAAAGGGTTTAAAAGTGAACTGTTTGTTTCACAACTGTGCTACAAAAATATGGAATATTTGATATTAATATATTATTAAGTTTTATTAATAAAGTAGATGTCTGAGTTTAAGCGGTCAACGTAAAAATATTTGTCTGTCTCTGTTTAAACCGATATATTTACTCTCTTTGTTTGCACAACTAACTTCACAATCAATCCACAAACCTCTATGTCTGTTAATCAACAACGCCCTGTTGCTGCGGTAAACGATGGCTCCTCCCACTACGATACAGTGGAGAAAGAAAACTTAAAGCATCCGAAAGGGCTGTACCTCTTATTTTTTACTGAGCTATGGGAGCGTTTCAGCTATTACGGTATGCGTGGCCTCTTAATGTTGTATTTGACCAAAACTGCGCTGGAAGGCGGTTTAGGGTACAGCGTGGCCGAGGCTGCATTGATTTACGGATATTTTACCGGCTTCGTGTATTTTACGCCTATTATTGGTGGTTGGTTGGCCGATAAATACCTGGGCCATCGCCGCGCCATCCTTATTGGTGGTGTGCTAATGGCGCTCGGCCAGTTCAGCCTATTCTCGACGCCTTACGTGGGAGTGGAGATGACCTATCTTGGCCTTTTGCTACTGATCATTGGTAACGGTTTCTTCAAACCAAATATTTCTTCAATAGTAGGTAACCTGTATGCCCAGGGCGATCCCCGCCGCGATTCTGCCTTCACTATTTTTTACATGGGTATAAACATAGGTGCCTTCCTGGCGCCACTTGTTTGCGGTTACCTAGCGGAAGATTACTTTGCAACAAAAGCTGTAGTAGATGGTGTAGAAAAGGTAACTAACTATGGTTTCCAGTACGGTTTCCTTGCAGCTGGTATTGGTATGGTTATCGGCCAGATCGTTTTTAATACATTAGGACCTAAATTACTCGGTGACTTAGGCCTGAAGCCTGTAAAAGCAGAGAATGATGCCCTAACAGGCAAGCCTGCAAAGGCTGCCAAGCTTACAAAAGAGGAAATTGACCGTGTATCGGTTATCTTCATCATTTCTATATTTGTAATTTTCTTCTGGGCTGGTTTCGAGCAGGCCGGTAGCTCTCTCACAGTTTATACGGATAGGTACATCGACCGTGAAGTTTTTGGATTCCTGATCCCGACATCCTGGTTCCAGTCTGTAAACCCACTGTTCATCGTTTTATTTGCCCCACTTACAGCCAATTTGTGGTTATACCTGGCCAAGCGTGGCAAAGACCTGAGCATCCCAACTAAAATGGGTCTGGGCATGATCCTGCTGGGTCTCGGTTTCTTCTTTATGGTGGGTGCTGTAATGGAGCGCGGTGGTGTTGAAGATGCTACTGTTAAAGCCAGCATCGGTTGGTTGCTTGCTACTTACTTCTTCCATACTATCGGCGAGCTTTGCCTTTCTCCGATTGGCCTTTCTATGGTAACGCGCCTGGCACCTGTTACGCTGGTATCCATGCTGATGGGTGTTTGGTTCCTGGCTCCGTTCGTTGCTCAGATTGCCGGTGGTTATATTGCATCTTATGTTGAAGAGCTAGGTGCTATGACGATATTCTCTGCCATCGGCGTTTTCGTTATTATTGCCGGTTTGATCCTGGTTGCTTTGACACGCAAACTTATGCATATGATGCACGGTCGCGGTTAAAACCAAGATTTACTTTAAACAAAGGCCCCTGCTGATTGCTCAGCAGGGGCCTTTGTTTTTTTAATACTATTTCTGATATTTCACCACTTTTTCAAAAAGAGTCAATCAGGTATAGATGAGCTATTTAGGTATACCTGCTACATTTTAGTATATCCTTATTTTACAATAGTACGTGAATTCGCTTTTTAAAAACCTGCCACTTGCGGCAGCCCTTCTCATTTTACTTTTATTTTCTTCCTGCGAGAACTCAACCGACACAACAGCGGACGCGCCGCCTGAGCCGGCCGGCATCACATACAAGATACCCAAGGGCAGTCATGCTACGCAGAGTCCTGTAAAGTTCATCAATTCCTCTCTGATCCGTTTTGAGGCAGTTTTTAATACGACGGCCATCTATACCTTAGCTAATTCAGCCAATCAGGCAGACATCAACAAGCTGTATGGCGTGTCTGATTGCGGCACAGAACATCATACCAACAGCGCGCGTTTTGGCTGGAGGTGGTATAACGGGCAGCTCGAAATCCATGCCTATACCTATCAGAATAAGAAGCGTAACACAGCCTATATAGGCGCAGTAGCCCTTGGCAAGCCCAGCCTTTTTGAGATCAGGATAGAAGATAACCGCTATACCTTCCACCTCAACGAGAAGCAGGTCGTCATGGAGCGGAACTGCACCGGTACAGGAGGGGGCTACCAGCTCTACCCGTATTTTGGCGGGGATGAAGTCGCGCCGCATGATATTACGATCGGCATTAAAGAACTGCATTGAGCTATACCTGCTGGCCGGCAGATAGGAGCATTTATAAAACAAAAAGCCCCGGACCATCAGACCCGGGGCTTTTTTACTCAACTATGGGAGTTGATTACATCATGCCGCCCATGCCGCCCATGCCTCCTGGCATGCCAGCACCGGCACCTTTGTCTTCTTCCGCATCTTCAGAAACTACACACTCGGTAGTCAGCAGAAGTCCGGCGATAGAAGCAGCGTTCTCTAATGCAAGACGCGTCACTTTTGTCGGGTCGATGATACCGGCCGCGAACATATTCTCATATCGGTTATCGCGCGCGTTGTAGCCATAATCCGCTTTTCCTTCGCGGATAGCCTGTACTACGACAGAACCTTCGCCACCTGCGTTCGAAACGATCGTTCTAAGAGGAGCTTCCAGGGCAGTCTTGATGATGCTGACACCGGTTTGCTCATCGGCATTGTATACGTCGATGCTGTTGAGGGAATCGAGCGCACGGATCAGGGCAACGCCACCACCTGCTACAATACCTTCTTCAACAGCAGCACGCGTTGCGTGCAAAGCGTCATCTACACGGTCTTTCTTCTCTTTCATCTCTACTTCAGTAGAAGCACCGATGTAAAGGATGGCCACACCACCCGAAAGCTTAGCCAAACGCTCCTGCAGTTTTTCTTTATCGTAATCAGATGTAGTGGTTTCCATCTGAGATTTGATCTGGTTGATACGCGCTACAATGTCATCTTTCTGACCGGCACCATTCACAAGCGTAGTGTTGTCTTTGTCGATGATCACTTTCTCAGCAGTACCGAGGTAGTCCAGTGTAGCGTTCTCCAGTTTGTAACCTCTTTCCTCAGAAATTACAGTACCACCTGTCAGGATAGCGATATCTTCCAGCATAGCTTTTCTTCTGTCGCCGAAGCCAGGAGCCTTTACAGCAGCTATCTTCAGGGAGCCACGCAGTTTGTTCACTACCAGTGTAGCCAATGCTTCGCCGTCTACATCTTCGGAAATGATCACAAGGCCTTTACCTGTCTGAACAACCTGCTCCAATACCGGAAGCAGCTCTTTCATGGTAGACACTTTCTTGTCGTAGATCAGGATGAAAGGGTTGTCAAACTCAGCTTCCATCTTCTCAGCGTTGGTTACGAAGTAAGGAGAGAGGTAACCGCGGTCAAACTGCATACCTTCTACCGTTTTCACTTCTGTCTCAGTGCCTTTTGCTTCCTCAACCGTGATCACACCGTCTTTACCCACTTTGTCCATCGCATCGGCGATCATTTTACCGATCTCAGCGTCGTTGTTGGCAGAGATAGTACCTACCTGCGCAATTTCAGAAGAGTTCTCGATTTTCTTGGACTGGGAGCGAAGGTTCTCAACTACGGCATGAACTGCTTTGTCGATACCACGCTTCAGATCCATTGGGTTAGCGCCAGCCGCTACGTTCTTGATACCGGCAGTGTAGATAGCCTGAGCCAGTACAGTGGCAGTAGTCGTACCGTCACCTGCCTGGTCGGCAGTTTTAGAAGCCACTTCTTTTACCAACTGAGCACCCATGTTCTCGATAGGGTCTTTCAGTTCAATTTCTTTAGCAACGGATACACCGTCTTTTGTAATAGTCGGAGCACCGAATTTTTTGTCGATGATCACGTTGCGGCCTTTTGGACCTAATGTTACTTTAACAGCATTTGCCAGTTTGTCTACGCCAGACTTAATTTTGGCGCGAGCGTCGGCATCAAATGTGATGTTCTTAGCCATAGTTATATTGCTTTGATTTTTGTTTAAAGGAAAAGATTAAAGAATCGCCAGGATATCAGACTCACGCATGATCAGGTAATCGCTACCGTCTACAGAGATCTCTGTACCTGCATACTTGCCATACAACACTTGGTCACCTACCTGTACCTGTGGCTTCATAAGAGCACCCTGCTCTGAAACTTTGCCTTCGCCAACTGCTACCACTTCGCCGCGCTGTGGTTTTTCTTTAGCAGTGTCCGGGATGATGATACCAGACTTCGTTTTTTCTTCTGCTGCAGCAGGAGCTACAATTACTCTGTCTGCTAATGGTTTAATGCTGATTGACATAGTTTGTTATGTTTTTAGTTTTTGTGGTTAATGATATAACGTTGAAACCATAGTGCTTCTATCATTTCCTGTGCCAAGCCGTATATACTGCCACTTTAAGTCAATTTTACAGTTTTGGCAGCCCTGATACCTGACAAATTTGTCAAAACATGTCAGGTATGGGAACTTTTAAAGCAAACGCAATGACAGGTAACGGAAGCTGAAAGCATAAAAAAAGCCGACCTTAAAGGCCGGCTTCTATTTTCTT
>NZ_JSYF01000143.1:0-9556 GCF_054824225.1 Pontibacter sp. HJ8 | reverse complement strand
TACGAATTTAGAATTATGAGTTGAATTAGGAGAAAAGAGTTAAGCCATTCTTAATTCCTCTTTCCTAATGCTTAATGGATTAATGTTCTGCCCACTCAATAGAGTTCAGGTCGATGCCTTCTTTGAACATCTCCCATAGTGGCGACATCTCACGCAGTTTGCTTACTGCTTCCTTTACGTGGTCGATGGCGAAGTCAACTTCCTCTTCTGTTGTGAAACGGCTCAGGCCGAAACGTAGCGAAGAGTGTGCCAGGTCGTCACTCAAGCCTAATGCTTTTAGTACATAAGATGGTTCCAAAGAAGCAGAGGTACAGGCCGAACCGGAAGATACGGCAATATCTTTCACGCCCATCATCAGGCCTTCACCTTCTACATATTTAAACGAGATGTTCGTCACATGCGGCAAACGGTGCTCACGGGATCCGTTTACATAAGACTCTTCGATGGTCAGCAGTTCCCGCTCCAGACGATCGCGCATAGCCGAAAGACGGGCTGTGTCCGCTTCCATTTCCTGCTTGGCAAGCTCACACGCCTTGCCTAAGCCTACTATACCTGCTACGTTCAGCGTACCGGAACGCATGCCGCGCTCGTGTCCGCCACCGTCCATCTGGGCCGTTACTTTCACACGTGGGTTCTTGCGACGCACATACAGTGCACCTACGCCTTTCGGGCCATACATCTTGTGGCCGGAGAACGCCATCAGGTCAATGCCATCTGCTTCCACATCCACCGGAATCTTGCCTACTGCCTGGGTAGCGTCTGTGAAGAACAGCACCCCGTGCTTCTTGGCGATGGCCGAGATCTCACGGATCGGCTGAATAACACCCACCTCGTTGTTGCCATACATGATCGAGATCAGGATGGTCTTGTCGGTGATGGCTTCTTCCAGTTGCTGAAGGTCAATCAGACCTTCCTCGTTTACCGACAGGTAGGTTACTTTGCCGCCTATCTTTTCGATATGCTTGCAGGTATCCAGCACCGCCTTATGCTCTGTGGTAGCCGTGATAATATGGTTGCCCTTGGAGGCATACATTTCAAACACACCTTTGATGGCCAGGTTGTCTGACTCGGTTGCGCCTGATGTAAAAATGATTTCCTTGGGCGAACAGTTGATCAGCGACGCGATCTGGTCACGTGCATAATCCACCGCTTCTTCAGCATGCCAGCCAAAAGCGTGGTTACGTGATGCGGCATTACCAAACTTGTGCGTAAAGTAAGGGATCATGGCCTCCAACACGCGCGGGTCCATCGGCGTAGTGGCGTTATTGTCTAAATATATCGGGAATGTTAGCATATCACTCTTTTTTATCTCTTTTTGTCCTGTCTGATTAACAGTTATAAGAAATTATTAGTTTTGGATTCGCTACAAAATTAACAAAAAAAGGTTACTTAGACTAATTACAAATTGAAAATGATAAACGTAGAACATATAGGTATAGCCGTTAAGAATTTTGCTGAGGCAAATGCCTTGTACAATACCTTGTTAGGCGTTGAGCCTTACAAAACGGAGTTTGTGGAATCTGAGGCTGTCAACACGTCTTTCTTCAAAGTAGGAGAGACCAAAATTGAACTGCTGGAAGGCACAACACCCGACAGCGCGATCAGTAAGTTTATCGAGAAGCGGGGAGAAGGAATCCACCACATAGCCTTTGAGGTCAGTGATATCCTGGCCGAAATGGAACGACTGAAAAAAGAAGGTTTCATTCTGCTCAACGAAGTGCCGAAGAAAGGCGCCGATAACAAACTGGTGTGCTTCGTGCATCCGAAAAGCGCCAACGGCGTGCTGGTAGAACTGACGCAGGAGATTAAATAAATAGTTAAATGGCTGGATTGTTAAATTGTTCAACTCAGCTATAGTTTTAATTCGGGTATAAGCTCCAGGAGAAACAGCCATTTAACCATCAAGCCATTTAACCATCAAAACTATGAAACAATTAATCAAACAGGTGCAGGCAGCAGAAGAGGAACTGTTGCTGGGCAACGTGATCCTGTACCCGACGGATACCGTGTGGGGTTTAGGTTGCGACGCCGAGAATGCAGCGGCTGTAAAAAAGATATTCAGGATCAAGGAGCGGGAAGAGTCAAAGTCCATGATCATTCTGGCGGCTGACGTAGACATGGTGCGGCGCTACCTGAAGGAAGTGCCCGGCAAGTTGGAGGACCTGGTGGAGGCGCAGGAAAGACCGACAACCTTTGTGCTGCCGGGGGCACAGAACCTCCCCGAAGAACTCATGGCGGCGGACGGAAGTATAGCGGTGCGCGTTGTAAACGATGAATTCTGCCACCGTCTCATCCGCCAGCTCGGGCGTCCGCTTGTGTCTACCTCAGCCAACGTGAGCGGTGCGCCTGCTCCCCGGTCGTTCGCTGAGATCTCCGATGCGATAAAAGAACGGGTGGACTTTGTGGTACAGTGGCGGCAGGAAGAAGAGGCCGTGTCGCAGCCATCGCGTATCCTGAAGATCGATGAGCACGGAGGGCAAACGATCATCCGGGAGTAAAGCAATCACGATTTTCGCGAAGGCTTTAAATTTATCTCTTTATTTTTGTGCCTCAGGCGTATGGTTTTATACTGTCTGAGGTTTTGATTTAAAGAATGGATACAATTAAACTACCGGAGCACCCCATCTTTGACACAGTGGCCTCCGCGGCGGCCGAAGCAGGCGTTGACGCATACGTCATCGGCGGCTTTGTGCGCGACCTGGTGCTCAAAAGACCCTCCAAGGATATCGACGTGGTATGTGTGGGGGATGGCATTGAACTGGCTGAACTCGTTTCGCACAAATTGCCGCATAAGCCCAAAGTGTCTGTTTTTAAGAATTTTGGTACGGCCATGCTGCGCTCGGGCGAGTGGGAGGTAGAGTTTGTGGGGGCCCGGAAGGAGTCCTACCGGGAGCACTCGCGTAAGCCGGAAGTCGAAACAGGAACCCTGGAAGACGACCTGAAACGCCGTGACTTCACGATCAATGCGTTAGGTATAAGCCTCAACAAGAGCAGCTACGGACAGGTGGTAGATCGCTTTGAAGGCCTCAAGGATATGAAGCGTAAGCTCATTCGGACGCCGCTGGAGCCCGGCATAACCTTCTCGGACGATCCGTTGCGCATGATGCGGGCCATCCGCTTTGCCAGCCAGCTTGCCTTCGACATTGCTCCGGAAACCTTTGACGCTATCATCGACAATAAAGAGCGTATCAAAATTGTTTCGCAGGAGCGCATTACGGATGAGCTCAACAAGATCATTCTTTCTCCTCAACCTTCGTATGGTTTTAAGCTGCTGTTTGCTTCCGGTCTGCTCCAGCTGATCTTCCCGAAGATGGCCGAACTGCAAGGGGTGGACACCATCAAAGGCAACTCGCACAAAGACAATTTCTACCATACCCTGCAGGTGCTCGACAATGTAGCCGAAGTGTCGGATGACCTGTGGCTGCGCTGGTCGGCGATCCTGCACGACATAGCCAAGCCGGATACCAAGCGCTATTCCGAAAAAGTAGGCTGGACCTTTCATGGCCATGAGGAACGGGGGGCACGCATGGTTCCAAAGCTTTTCAAGGATCTGAAGCTGCCGCTCAACGAGCACATGAAGTTTGTGCAGAAACTGGTACGCCTGCATTTGCGGCCAATCGCGCTGGTGAAAGATACTGTAACCGATTCGGCTCTCCGGCGGTTGTTGTTCGAGGCCGGTGACGACATCGATGCCCTCATGAAACTTTGCCGCGCCGACATCACGTCCAAAAACGACAACAAGGTAAAGCGCTACCTGCAGAATTTCGACAAGGTAGAGAAACGCCTGGTCGAAGTAGAAGAGAGTGACAAGCTACGCAATTTCCAGCCCGTCATCACAGGGGAAGTCATCATGGAGACGTTCGGCCTCAAGCCATCCAAAACAGTAGGGGAACTGAAGGAAGTGCTGACAGAAGCGATACTGGAAGGTACTGTTAAAAATGAGTTTGGCGAAGCCTACGCCTTCCTGCTTAAAAAAGGAGAGGAGATGGGACTTCGCCAGGAAAACTCACTAAACAACTAAACAAACAATCTTAAAGTTTGTCCGGTAGCAGGTATACAGGACGATCATATTTTATTTTGTACCAAGAGCAGGTATGGAGTGGGTTGAGCGATTTTGGTAGCTCAACCCACTCTCTTTTGTAGAGATAGTTACAGACGCGAGATCTTGCTGGCGCCGGAAACGTCTGTCACCACATTGTCCGGATTGCCTTTGTAGCGGATTTTGCATCCTCCGGAGGCGTCAGCTCGTAGGGTCGAAGTAGCGTATACATCCGCCTTGCAGGCACCTGATACATCGATATCCACCGTGTGGGCTTCCAGTTTGGTCGCGTCCATTTTGCTGGCACCGGATGCATTGAACTCCAGCCGGTCCACCCTGCCTGAGAAGGTGCTTTGGGAAGCGCCGCTGATGTCCGCTTTTAGGGTTGAAGCATTGATGTGCATGTTCGTTTTGGTTGCACCTGACAGGGCAAGCGTAAAATTATCCGCTTTGAAATGCCCGATATCTGCCCGGATTGCACCACTCATGTCCAGGCTGCGCAATTGCGGTACCGTGATCTGGATCAGTACATCCTTGTGATCTTCGAAGAGGTTGAAAGTCCGGTCACGGGATGAAATTTCGAGTTCGTTGCCGTCTTTGCTTACTTTTAGCTTATTGAGATCCTTGCGCTCGCCTCGTGCCGTTACAGCATAGGTGTTGCCTTGTTTGATCTGCACATGATACAGGCCACTGATCGTGATTCTGTCAAAGTCTTCGAACGCAAACACTTCCTGATCGGAGCCATACTCATCTTCGGCAAGAAGCACACTGCCGCCCATACCCATCGTACCGGAATTGGATTCATAATCAAAATCAGCGTTGTCAGCTACGTCCAGCGTATCGGAGGCGCAGGTGAGGCACACCAGTCTGTCGCCTTTTGCCTGCCACAGGTTACGCATGGTCTTTTCGCGGCTATACTCTTCTTCAAAAATGGCACTCGGCACCATCGCTAAAAAGCTTCTGGTCAGGCGTAATTGTTTGTCCTGCGGAATGAGCAGGGTAACGTCCAGCTTCTGGTCGCGGTAAGCCGCTCCTTTTTTGTATTCAAAGCCGTTGTCAAAACGAATGACAGAATCACTTTGCACCACCCGGTAGTTGATCATGCGGGCGTTTTGCTGTGCCTGTGCCTCCGTTTTGCCTTTGGCTTCTATACGCTGGCGTACTTCCAGGTTGCTACCAGTGTGGCTCTGCAAATCGATGTCGATGTTATCGCCATACTCCAGGTTGGTATTGTAGCCGTCTAGCGTGAGCACCGGATAGGCGGCTACAGGTATAGACTGGGTTACAATCACTTCGCCGGAGCGTCGGAAGTTGGTGCTGTACATGGCAATGACGGCTATCAACGTAAACAAGCTCACCAGCCATACCCCAAACATAGACCAGCCTACAATGGGGCGCATGAAGAAGCGCTTGGTCAACAGGCCTACCGCGAGTATGATCAGAAAGAGGATCGGAATAAGGCCTACAAAAAAACCTGCCACCAGTCCGAGCCGGGGAAAGCCCTCCAAAAGAATGGAGGCCGGAAAATCACCTGTACTAACCCACGTTTGCTCATCCACTATGCCCAAAGACACAAATAAGGTAGTAAAGAGCGCCACCGTCAATCCCAGTGATACAACCAGTAAGAAGATGCCTGCTCCGATGCGAATCAGGGTAATCAGAAAAGCAAGCAGAGGTCCCAGTGCCCTGCCGAGCCAGTTAATCACCTGGGATACGAGGCGAAAAGGCAACAACAGTACCTTGGCAGCCGTGCTTTCTTCCCCATCGCGGTCTTTCATGTTCAGGTTTTCCTTGAGCGAGTGTTCAATGCTCGATAAGGTGACCGGATTGCCCTGCATCTGCATTCTTTCGGTCAGGGTGGCCGCCTCCGGTACTGCGATCCAGAGGATGATGTAGGCCAGTATACCAAAACCTCCTGCGAAGATCAACGCCAGGAATAAAATGCGGACCACGGCGATATCTACGCCAAAATATTTGGCTATACCGCTGGCCACACCCGCCAGTTTCTTGTCTGCCGGGTCGCGGAACAGCTTCTTGACCGTTATCTCCGGCAGCGTGTAGTTAACTGGTAGTGCGATCCAGAGGATGATGTAGAGGATCAGTCCAAACGACCCGGAGATGCCATCTGTTAATGGCGTACCGATCACCAGGAACACAAAAAGCAGGCGTATCCAGAGCGGGTCCACGTTGAGGTAGTTGGCTATACCTGCTGACACGCCGCTTACTACTTTGCGGGTTATATCGCGGTATAGTTTTTTTGGTCCGGCGGTGGCAGCCTGTGGCTCAGCAGTGGCTGTTGGTGCACCTGCAGCTCTTGTAGCTCGCCCTCCGTAAGGAAGTTCTTCCTCCATTGGCTCCAGGATCTCGAAGTCGGTCACGTCACCCATCTGTGCGATCAGCGACTGCACGTCTTCAAGTGTGATCACCTGTTTGCCCGGAGAGAGGCGCATGGAGAAAATCTCAGCAATACGTGCCTCGATATCAGCCACAATTTCTCCGTGCCCTTCGTAGCTGGAAAAATAGTTTCGGATAGAAAGCAGGTACCGGCTAAGCTGCTCATAGCCATCCTCTTCGATGTGGAAGATGATGCCTTGTAAGTTGATGCTTATGTTCTTTTTCATGATTGCTGCGCTTTCTTGTTTTGGATGATAAATTCAGTGGAAGCTACCAGATCGGTCCAGGTCAGCCGGAGGTCTTCCAGAAAACTGCGACCTGTCTCGGTCAATGTGTAATACTTTCGGGGTGGCCCTGAGGTAGATTCGACCCAACTATAGTCGAGAAGCCCCGCGTTCTTGAGGCGAGTGAGCAGGGGGTAGAGTGTACCCTCCACTACTATCATCTTGGCAGCTGTTAGCTCCTCCAACATATCGGATGCATATACCTCACCACGGGAGATGATCTCCAGTATGCAGAATTCCAGAATGCCTTTCCGCATCTGCACTTGTGTGTTTTCTACTTTCATGATGATTCCGTTTAATGTTGAAGCAAATATAATATAAGGTACTATGTAAAACAAGGTACTGTTTAAAATTTATTACGAAAGTTTTTAGAAAGGGTTTAAGCGTGGTCTTTTTGTGGATATATTTTATTATTTTTGTTGAGAAAATATAATTTTCAGCTAGTCAACTAAATCCCTTTTTCCTGTGTTAGAAGGCAATACACACTGAATCTGAGCTATAAAAGGCCAGGATGCAGGGGTTGAAATATTTTGTGAATTATGAGAAAGCAGTACCGGTGCCGATGAATAAACTTTACTTCCTAAGTCTTGTTGCGCTGCTGCTTTTAAGTCGTAGCATAGCTGTAGCGCAGGTTTCCACACCAAAGTATAGCAATGAATTCCTCAATATTGGAGTAGGTGCCCGTGCCTTAGGTATGGGCAATGTACAGGTGGCCGTTGCAGATGACGCCACAGCCGGCTTCTGGAACCCGGCCGGTTTGCTGAAACTGCCCAACAGGTATAACATAGCCTTGATGCACTCCGAACTTTTTGCCGGCATCGCCAAGAACGACTTCGGCAGCTTTGCGATGCCCCTGGATTCAAGTAGTGCCTTAGCGGTGTCCCTGATCCGTCTCGGTGTGGATGATATAGTAGACACGCGCCGCCTGCAGAACGAGTATGGCTACATCCAATACGATAGTATTAAATTCTTCTCAGTGGCTGATTATGCCATGCTGCTTTCTTATGCCCGCAAGAGTAATCTGGTAGAAGGATTGCGGCTGGGAGTGAATGCCAAGATCATTTACCGCAATGTGGGTGAATTTGCCAATGCCTGGGGTTTCGGCTTCGATGCAGGGGCTCAACTGGAGCGCGGTACCTGGCAGTTTGGAGTCATGGCAAAAGACATTACCACCACTTTCACGGCCTGGTCGCACAATGTGGAGGCGCTGGAGGCAACCTATCAGCAAACCGGGAACGACCTGCCCGAAAATACAGCGGAGCTGACGCTCCCCCGCCTGGTGCTGGGTGTTGGCAAAAGCTTCACCTTCACAGATAAACTTACAGGGCTTGTGGCAACGGATGTAGACGTAACGTTTGACGGGAAACGCAACGTGCTGCTTCAATCCGATCTGGCATCTATAGATCCGCATGTGGGGCTGGAACTGGCTTATGCCCGGACAGTCTTTGTTCGGGGTGGCATCAACAACTACCAGCAGTACAAAAAATTTGACGGAGGCAACGCCTCCAAAGTGCAGCCTAACTTCGGCGTAGGTTTCCAGAACAACGGCTTGAACATAGATCTGGCTATGTCGCGTGTAAATGGTCGTGACGCCAATACTGCCAATGCAGGTGGTCTGTACTCGATCATTATTTCACTGGGTTATTCTTTTAATTAAAGACACACGGTTTTAGTATAACACCGATGAATATTTGCAAGCTATACAAGCGCGTTTTGTTAGGGTTGATTTTTGTGGTTGGGACCATTACGTTTGCTTCTGCACAGTCGCCTGCTCTCCATGGCAACGAATGGATTGATTACTCGAAGACCTACTACAAACTGAAAGTAGTCAACTCAGGCCTGCACCGACTGAGCCACGGCTTTCTGGACAGTTTAGGTTTAGCTGATACCAACCCGCAACATTTTCAGCTCTTCAGGAGAGGCAAAGAAGTAGCCATCTATGTGGGTGGTGAAGCAGATGGCAGGCTGGACCAGCAGGACTTCATTGAGTTCTACGGCGAGCGCAACGACGGTGCCCTGGACAAAGACCTCTACAAGAACTCCTCTAACCAGATCCACCAGCTTTACAGCCTCTATACCGATACTGCAGCATACTTTCTGACTGTAAACCCGGCAGGAGGTAAGCGCATGCGGGAAATTAATCCGGCTGTGGACGGTAAAACACCGGAGCCCTACCATTTGCAGAAGGTGGTCAGTTATAATGCAGCTACATACCTATATGGTAAGGTGCATGGGGATGCAAAATTGTCCTGGATGGATGAAGGAGAAGGATACTCCTCGGTCTCCACACGCGTTGCAAGCAATTACGATATTAACTCTATTGCGAATATAGTTACTACTGGTCCCAAACCCGTCTTAGAATTCGGAGTAGGTGGTGTTAATTCTAATTTTCATGGTTTTGCTGTGAATCTTGTTTTGCCTGCAGGTGGAACGAGGCAACTGTCACGTTTTCAGATAAACGGGGATGGCTTTGCAAAAGGCAAAGCTACTATAGAGTTTTCGGATGTATTTTCTCAAGGAAAAGTCACTCTGCAAACATTGCCGGACGCAACTCCATCCAACAATGTGACCTACTCTTTCGGAATTCTAACCTACCCTCAGAAGACCACTTTTGCAGGTAATGCTATGTTTTTCTATACGGATTCGACCCGTACTGCCAATCCTTTTTTTGAATTTGTTAGCGCTCCTGCCGCTGCTGTTTCCTATGATGTGTCAAATGTCTATGATCTTATCAGAATTGAAGGACACCTCAATGGACAAAGTAAAGGGTTTGTTGTTCCGACAGAATCTAAAACACATAAGCTTCTCCTGGCAAATACTGCAAGACCATTCAAGCCAA
>NZ_JSYF01000142.1:0-482 GCF_054824225.1 Pontibacter sp. HJ8 | reverse complement strand
AATTTCGCGTAACTTTATTTATTATACTTTTATAGCATAAACAACAATAGCTTACACAACAATGAGTCAGATAGAAGAATTCAATGACTACCGTACGCGCATGAACGAGCGTATCATGTCTTACGATAACAAAGTAATCAAGCGCTTCTTTAACCTCGACACCAATACGTATATGGATGGTGCCCTGGATGTAAAAACGAAAGAAATGCTGGGCCTGGTAGCATCCATGGTGCTCCGTTGCGATGACTGCATCAAGTACCACCTGGGCAAGTGCTATGAAGAAGGCGTAACAGATGAGCAGGTGTTTGATGTATTCTCCATCGCCAATCTGGTAGGTGGCTCTATTGTGATCCCACACTTCAGGAGAGCGGTAGAATACTGGGAGGAACTCAAAGCGCAGCCAGGTGCTTCTGAATAGGGAGCTCCAAAGAAAATAAAAGCTGACGGGCTATGCCTTTGTTGGAATGATGGGGCTGGTATTT
>NZ_JSYF01000141.1:0-7599 GCF_054824225.1 Pontibacter sp. HJ8 | reverse complement strand
TGACTTCGGTGATGGCTTCTAGAAAAGCAGGCAACTAGCGTGCTTCGTGTTCCCGGATCATTTTACCTCAGTTTTGAACACGGCCGCATAATGGTCGGCCAGGCGGGTAGGCTCGGGCAGTTTATGTTTGAGAGCACAAGCCATGGCAATTTCTGTGGCTGAGGGCAGGTCCATCAAGTGTCCGGGCGAGACAAACACAGGCTTCACATTATCTTTGGTGCGCAGTACGTTGGCAATGATCTCATCTTTATAAATCAGCGGGGCGATTGCCCCTTTTGTGCTTTCGGGCTCCTTATACTTTCCTACCAGCACTTTCTTGGCGATGCCCATAGTGGGTTTGTTCAGGTGCAGGCCAACATGCGTGGCTATACCTAAGCGGCGGGGGTGCGATATACCGTGCCCGTCCACCATGATCAGGTCGGGCTTTTGTTGCAGCTTTTCGTAGGCTTTGAGCATGTTGGGTGCCTCCCGGAAGGCCAGGAAGCCCGGTATGTAGGGCAGTTCCACAGGGCCGTGATGCCATACCTTCTCCAGCACTGCCAGTTCCGGGTAGGAGAGCAGCACAAATACAGACAGAATTGTGTCTTCGCCTATAAAAGACGAGTCGCAGCCGGCAATCAGTTTCAGCTCGAAGTCCGGCTTTTGCAGGATGATGCGCTGCTGCATTTCTTCCTGTTGCCGTGTCAGTTCCTTCAGAATAGCAGGATCGGGTGCCGGATAGTCGAATCGTCTGTAGTAAGCCATGGTTTTTAATTACGAATTAAGAATTACGAATTACGAATGAAAGTGTCTGGAAGCAGGAGGTGCGATTGTTGCTGATTCACTCAATCACTCATTCGCTCATTCAAAATTAATTAAGCACTGCAGGGATAAATAAGTTTGGCGAAGAGCAGCCGCCATTGCCCGTTGACGAAGCCGAAGTGAAACTCGAAGGAAGTAGCTGTATGCAGAACGGATTTCTGTACAAGCGGCAGCATGTCTTTTATCTGCGCGATCTGGGCATCCGACAGGCTGGCGTAGTTCCAGTAGCCGCTTTTCTGAAACTTATCGGGTTGCCACACAAAGCAGCCGTCCTTGCTATACCCGGATTTTCCTGCGTCATAATTCATCTCAGCGCAATCAAAAGCGGGCCATACCTCTTCCTGAAGATCACATGATTTCACCTCCTCCTGCACCGTGAAGAAAGAGCGGTCCTGGTACTCCCGCTTGAACTGGCGGATATCGGTCACATGCGTCATCTTGGGCATAGCCCCGGGCTGCTCAATGAACCATACCCCGTAATCCGGCTGAATGAACTCGTTTAGGGTCAAGGTATCAGATGCCTGGAGGGCTTTGAGAAAGAGCGCAAAAGCGGTCTGAAAGTGCATGGTATCCAGGCCGGGTGTGTTGCCCCTGCGCAGGTGCTCCTCCTGTACCTGTTCCAGACTCTCGGGCTCCTCCGACTGCAGGGCAGCCTGGTTTTTCTCGTCCTGACCGCAGGAAGTCAGCATGGTAAAGAAGACCAGGTAAGTCAGAAAAATAATGGGATGACGGTGCATAGAGTGGAAGCTTGTGTATAGCTCGTGTACGGGCAGGGAGGCAATAAGATTGGCGGCTTTGGGTTGCAGCAGGTATACCACAATCATTCAACCATTGTCAGGTCAGGTCGTAAATCAAAGTACTAAGAGACAGGATGATAGACCCGGATGAAAAACAGATGACTATGGCAAATTTTTTATTCAAAGACAGTGTGCAGCTCGCTTTGCAACGCGTTCAGCTGACAGGAGACCTGGCCATACCGGAAGGGGCAAAGGGGTTGGTTGTTTTTTCGCACGGCAGCGGCAGTAGCCGGTTGAGCTCCCGCAACCGCTTTGTGGCCGAGCATCTACAGCGCTCGGGTTTTGCCACACTTTTGTTTGACCTGCTCACGCAGGAAGAAGATCAGCGACAGGAAAGCCGTTTTGACATACAACTGCTGACCACCCGACTGATCGAGGCGGTGAACTGGATACAGCATAACCCGGCCACCCGGGACCTGCGTATCGGCTTCTTCGGGGCCAGTACCGGAGCTGCCTCCGCGTTAAGTGCTGCGGCAGCGCTGGGCGGCGACATCATCGATGCCGTGGTGAGCAGGGGCGGCAGGCCCGACCTGGCAGGCGCTGTGCTGGCGGATGTGCAGACGCCCACGCTGCTCATCGTGGGAGGGCTGGACGAGCAGGTGCTGGCCCTGAACATACAGGCACAGGAACAAATGCAGTGCATCAAGGACCTGGAATTGGTGCCCGACGCGACACACTTGTTTGAGGAACCGGGCGCATTGGAGATGGCGGCCCAACTGGCTACAGACTGGTTCCGGAAATACCTTGGCCCGGGCAAACAACACCCCTTGCACCAGGACAGGCCTTAGTTCTTAATTTTGAATGAGTGAGTTTGCAATTTAGAATACTTGAAGTTTGAAGGAGGCAGCTATACCTAGGGAGGCCTGACTTTGCTTGACAGCAGCGAACTTTTGATTCGCTCATTCACTCATTCTCAAAAACAACCATGGAAAATATACGAAACAGGGAAGAAGCTGCGCTGATGCTGGCAGACCGGCTGGAGAAATACCAGGGCCAGAAAGGCGTGGTGCTGGCTATACCCCGGGGTGGGGTGCCGGTGGCGGCTCCTATTGCCAGGCGCTTGGGTATGCCGCTGGAGGTGACGGTTTCCAAAAAGATCGGTCATCCGGCCAACCCCGAATATGCGATAGGGGCTGTGAGCCTGGAGGCTGTGGCGGTGGATGAACGTATCAATGTGCCGCAGGAGTACATCAAAGCGGAGGTAGAGCGGATTCAGGAAAGTTTGCGCAAAAAGCACAGGCTCTTCATGGGCAACCGGCAGCCGGTCAACCTCAAAGACCGAGTGGTGATCATTGTGGATGATGGCATTGCGACGGGCAAGACGCTGCTGTCCACGATTAACCTGGTCAAGAAGCAGCAACCCAGCAAAATAGTGGTGGCCGTGCCGGTGGCTCCTTATGCCGCCATTGAGCAGTTCAGCGCGATAGTAGATGAAGTCGTTTGCCTGCTGGTGCCCCCTTACTTTCAGGCAGTGGGGCAGTTTTACCAGGAATTTACACAGGTGAGCGATGAAGAAGTAATCGGGCTGCTGCAGGAGCAGGAGTCCGGGGAGTAAAACATCATCCCTTCTAGCTCGTCTAAAGGTCCACCATCAGGTGGCGCAGGTATACGCGATCGCCTGTGGCGGCCCGCACCATATACAGGCGGGCGTTTTGGAGGTCCCCGGGGTGTAGCAGTTCTGAGTAATTCCCCTGCCCATCAGCTTCTGCCTCAAATGCCTTGACCAGCTTGCCTTCCAGGGTATAGATCCCGATAGTAAACTTTTCCTGCGGCTGCAGGGCGCTCATTTTCAGGGTAACAGGGTCGCCCTGTGTCTGGGTAGGGTATAGCTGCATCGATACTGTTTCGTCCTGGGTATAGGTCACGGCTACTACGGCAGAATAGCTTTGCTCATCGCTGAAGTCCACCTGCCGCAGGCGGTAATAGCTGGTGCCTGCAAGGGCTGCCGTATCTTCGAAGGTATAGGTTTGTTTGAGAGATGTCGTGCCGGCTCCTTTTACCTGACCAATCGCATTGAAGTTAGCTCCGTCTTGGCTGCGCTGCACTTCAAAATAGTGGTTGTCCTCTTCGGATGCCGTCGTCCAGGAAAGCTGTATGCCGCTTTCAGTGGCTATACCTTGAAAGCTGTGCAGCTCTACGGGCAGGGGGACGATGATTTCGGATGCGATGGCTTCAAACCAATTCTGCGCCATTTTTTCCTCGCCGCTGGCGTTGGGATGTATGCCATCCCAGGTGTCGGCACCGGGTGTGGGGTCAAAGTTTGCGGGTTGCTCTACCACCAGTACCGGCGACTGCGCTGTGTTTAGTTTGTTGGCTAAGGCGGGAATCTGCGCATTAAAAGCATACAGCCTGTCAACGGTAGGTTGTCCTACCTTCTCCCGCCAGACAGGTATAAGCTTCGCCAGCAGGATGGTTACGCCCGGGTTCTTTTTGCGGATCTCACGCACGATGTCTTCGAGCTCTTTTATAGTCTGATCCACTGGCTGTTCCTGCATCACATCATTAGAACCTGCATGCAGCAGCACCATATCCGGGGTATAGCCCTCCAGCCAATCGCTCAGTTTGCCCTTGTTGCGTTCCGTGTTGTGCCCTCGCAGCAGCTGATCTGCGCGCCAGCCCCAATGCCCTTCATTCAGGTTCGTATATTTTTTGCCCTTGTAATCCGGCAGGTTGGGGATGCCTCCGCTGTTTACGTTGTGGGATCCTACGTATTCAAAATCTATTTCCGCGTCGATCAGCTTTTTCCAGAGCGGGTACCTGTAGCTCGGATGCTCTGTATTGCCCTGGGTGATCGAGTTGCCAAGTGTCATGATCTTGAGCGGCGCTGCCTGCAGAACGGGTGCAAAAATGGAGAAGATGAGCAGCAGGAGAAAGGCTTTGTAGAGGTACCGGCGGGAGAAGCGTAAGGATAGAATCATATGCAAAAAGCTAAGTCTGGAGATAGCTAATAAGAACGTGCGCATCGGGTTACGGTTGCTCCTGCTCCTCAATAATGCAAGGAAACAGCCGAAAACCAGGTGCAATTTTATCTCTCCGCACCAGGCTTGTCAGGACTGCTGAAGCCCGATTTGGCAGGCTATAGTCGGCCTGAAGAGTGAACTCAATTTTGCCATACCGGCTGGGACAAGGGCTTTGATACGCAGGGATCGATGCAAGCTGCAGGCGACGAACTTTATCAAACACCGCAGTAGCGGCTACTTTGTTATAAATTTTCGATGTGCCCTATATAGCAACCCCGGACAGGTATAAACCCCGTGCACGTACACTGCACCATGCGTCGGATGGAAGCGAGCGTTCGGGTATACAGGTATAGCAGTAAAGGTGGCGCCCGGGTTCGCCCATACCAAAAAGACTCTTATATTTGCTATTCAGATTTAAATGTAGAATTAGTCCTTATAACCTGTATCTCCCCGTAGTATGGGGAAGGTATAGCCTTAAACGAAAGATCAATATGACAAAAACAGCTAAAATTGTTTACACCATAACCGATGAGGCGCCAGCGCTGGCAACCCGTTCTTTTTTGCCGATCGTGCAAACCTTCACGAAGGCAGCCGACATTGAAGTAGAAACAAGAGACATCTCGCTTGCAGGCCGTATTTTGTCTGCCTTCCCCGAGAACCTGGCAGAAGGCCAGAAGCAGAACGATGACCTGGCCTACCTGGGAGACCTGGCGAAAACGCCGGAAGCCAACATTATCAAACTGCCCAACATCAGCGCTTCTATTCCGCAGTTGGTAGAGGCAATCAAAGAATTGCAGTCGCAGGGCTACAACATCCCGGATTACCCGGCCGACCCGAAAAACGATGCCGAGAAAGATGCGAAAGCACGTTATGCCAAGATTTTGGGTAGTGCCGTAAACCCGGTGCTGCGCGAAGGAAACTCAGATCGCCGTGTGGCTGATGCCGTAAAGCAGTACGCCAAAAAGCACCCACACTCCATGGGCAAGTGGTCATCTGACTCTAAAACACACGTGGCCCACATGACGGGCGGCGACTTCTACGGCAGCGAGCAGTCGGTGGTAGCGGACAAAGCGACCGATGTACGCATCGAGTTTGTTGGTGCCAATGGCGAGACCAAAGTACTGAAAGACAAAGTAGCCTTGAAAGCCGGCGAAGTGATGGACTCTTCAGTGATGAGCCGTAATGCGCTACGTTCTTTCCTGGAGAAGGAAATCGCGGAGGCAAAAGAGCAAAGCATCCTGCTGTCGCTGCACCTCAAAGCGACAATGATGAAAGTGTCTGATCCTATTATGTTCGGCCACGCGGTGACCGTGTTCTTCAAAGATACTTTCGCCAAGCACGCGGCCACATTCAAAGAGATTGGCGTTGACCCGAACAACGGTATGGGCGACGTGTATGCTAAAATCCAAAACCTACCATCCGAGAAGCGTGCTGAGATCGAAGCTGACCTGAAAGCGGAGATGGGCCAGCGTCCGGAACTGGCGATGGTAAACTCCGACAAAGGCATCACCAACCTGCACGTGCCAAGCGACGTGATCATCGACGCCTCTATGCCGGCGGCTATCCGTTCTTCCGGCCAGATGTGGGGTCCGGATGGCAAACTGCACGACACTAAAGCGATCATTCCGGACCGCTCTTACGCGCAGATCTACCAGGAAGTGATCCAGTTCTGCAAAGAGAACGGCGCTTTCGACCCAACCACGATGGGTACGGTGCCAAACATCGGCCTGATGGCGCAGAAAGCCGAGGAGTATGGCTCCCACGACAAGACATTCGAGATCACTGAGGCTGGCGTGGTACGCGTAGTTGATGCAAGCGGCAATACGCTGATGGAGCAGAAAGTCGAAGAAGGTGATATCTTCAGAGCTTGCCAGACAAAAGACCTTCCGATCCAGGACTGGGTGAAATTGGCCGTGACCAGAGCCCGCATCACGAACACGCCGGCTATCTTCTGGCTTGATCCACAGCGTGCCCACGACGCGAACCTGATCCAAAAAGTAGAGAAGTACCTGCAGGACCACGACACCAGCGGTCTGGAGATCAAGATCATGTCGCCGGTAGAAGCCATGCGCTATACCTGCGAGCGCGCAAAAACGGGTAAAGACACGATCTCGGTAACCGGCAACGTGCTGCGTGACTACCTGACCGACCTTTTCCCGATCATCGAACTGGGTACCAGTGCCAAGATGCTTTCGATCGTTCCGTTGCTGGATGGTGGCGGTTTGTTCGAAACGGGTGCCGGTGGATCTGCACCGAAGCACGTGGAGCAGTTCGTAGAAGAGAACTACCTGCGTTGGGATTCGCTGGGCGAGTTCCTGGCACTGGCGGTATCGCTGGAGGACCTGGCTTACAAGACCAAGAACGAGAAGGCAGAAGTTCTGGCAGAAACACTGAATCAGGCCAATGCGGAGTTCCTGGAGAAAGACAAGTCGCCTTCGCGCAAAGTAGGCGGCATCGACAACCGCGGCAGCCACTTCTACCTGGCGCTCTACTGGGCACAGGCGCTGGCTGAGCAGTCCAAAAACCAGGAGCTGAAAGACCGATTCACGAAACTGGCCCAGGAATTGACGGACAACGAGCAGAAGATCGTAGACGAGCAGATTGCTGCGCAAGGCAAGACGGTTGACCTGGGCGGCTACTACCACCCCGATAATGAGAAGGTAGACAAAGCCATGCGCCCAAGCGAAACGCTGAACCGTATTCTGGCTGGTTTCTAATCAGAAGCAAAGTATAAATAGGAAAGGCTGCCTGAGTAATCGGGCAGCCTTTTTTGTAAGTGACTGTGGATGAATAATGCTTCAGAAGGAAAATTCTCCCCTTGAGGGGAGTTAGAGGGGTGTTTACTCTCTGGAGGAAATCTCCTGGATGTGAAATATCAACTCATTCAGTACAAAACCAATATTTTTCTTTACATCCAGGTCATCGAATCGAACAAAGTGAATCTTAAACGTTTCCAGCTCTTTTTGCCGCAAACTATCATAGATTATCTTGTGATCATGACTATCTCCATCAATTTCAATAGCCAGTCGTAGCTCGTGGCA
>NZ_JSYF01000015.1:0-12202 GCF_054824225.1 Pontibacter sp. HJ8 | reverse complement strand
TTTACAAGCTATCCCATCACCACTAACTAAAATTACCTCCTGTCATGGAAATGGATTATACCCCGACACTACAGTATTACAAAGATTTCTACAAAAAGCAGTTGCTCGAGGACACGGTGCCTTTCTGGTTTCCGCGCTCCATCGACGAAGAATATGGCGGCTACCTGCTGATGCGCGATGCGGATGGCAGCCTGCTCGACGATGACAAAGCTGTCTGGATACAGGGCCGGGCGGCCTGGCTGCTTTCCACGCTTTACAATACCGTAGAGCAGAAGCCGGAGTGGCTGGCAGGCGCTAAGAAAGGGATCGATTTCCTGCGCCAGCACTGCTTTGATGAAGACGGGCAGATGTTTTTCCACGTGACACGCGCCGGCGAACCGATCCGCAAACGCCGCTACTTTTTCTCCGAAACCTTTGCTGTGATCGCCTTTGCCGCCTATGCCAAAGCCAGCGGCGACGAAGAAGTGGCGGCCGAAGCGCGCAGGTTGTTTGGCAAATGCATCGAGTATGCTACTACACCGGGGTTGCTGACGCCGAAATTCACCGATACGCGCCCGGCCAAAGGTATTGGCGTACCGATGATCATGATGAACACGGCCCAGCAGCTACGCGATACCATCGGGGATGAACGCTGCGACGAATGGATCGCCAAGTGGATAGCTGAGATTGAACGGGACTTTGTAAAGGATGACATCCGTTGCGTGATGGAGCAGGTGAGCCCGGACGGGAGCATCATTGACCATTTTGACGGCCGGACCCTCAACCCCGGCCATGCCATCGAAGGCGCTTGGTTTATCCTTCAGGAAGCCCGTTACCGCAACAACGATCCGCACCTGATCGACCTGGGCTGCCGCATGCTCGACTACATGTGGGAGCGGGGCTGGGACAAAGAACACGGCGGCATCCTATACTTCCGCGATGTGTACGGCAAGCCCGTGCAGGAGTACTGGCATGATATGAAGTTCTGGTGGCCGCAAAATGAGACCATCATCGCCACGCTGCTCGCCTACCTGATGACGGGCAACGAGAAGTATGCCGGCTGGCACAAGCAGGTACACGACTATGCCTACAGCCACTTTCACGACAAGGAAAACGGCGAATGGTTCGGTTACCTGCACCGCGATGGCCGCCAGTCCTCCACCATCAAAGGCAACCTGTTCAAAGGGCCCTTCCACCTGCCGCGCCAGGAGTGGTACTGCTGGCAGGTGCTGGAAGCATTTCAGAAAAAATAAATTCCATTGACTTATACTTTTAAAACCCTTAGTAAACTTACCTGATCATGATACGAGTACTTTTAGTTTGTTCTGTTTTCCTTACTTCTCTCCTGGCGCACGCGCAGCAACGGGATATACCTGTTTTTACTTCCGGCGTTGAAGGCCATAAATCCTACCGTATACCGGCCATCATTGATTTACCGAACGGCGACCTGCTGGCTTTTGCAGAAGGCAGAGTGCACGGGGCGGCAGATTTCGGGGATGTGAATATTGTGATGAAGCGGAGCACAGATAAAGGGAAATCCTGGGCTGCACTACAGACTGTCGTGGATTACGATACCCTGCAGGCGGGCAACGCTGCTCCTGTGGTAGACCTCACCGATCCGGCATACCCAAAAGGCAGAATATTTCTTTTTTACAACACCGGCAATGCCCATGAGTACGAAGTACGCAGCGGCAAAGGCTTGCGTGAGGTATGGTACATTACTTCCACCGACAACGGGCAGACCTGGTCGGAGCCGGTAGACATCACGACACAGGTGCACCGCCCCAACATGCCGGCCGCCAACCCGGCCTATACCTTTCAGGAAGACTGGCGCGCTTATGCCAATACGCCCGGCCACGCCATGCAATTTGCCGATGGCAGGTATAAAGGCAGGATTTTCGTGTCAGCCAACCACTCCGAGGGCAAACCCAAAAATTCAGCGGAAGACTATTTTGCCCACGGCTACTATACCGACGATCACGGCAAAACATTTAAGATCGGTGAGACCGTGCCGGAAACCGGAGGCAACGAAGCAATGGCGGCCGAACTCACCAACGGCAGGCTGATGATGAACATCCGCAACCAGCAGGGAGATGTGCGTGCCCGCATTGTGGCCATAAGCAGCGATGGCGGCGCCACCTGGGATACGACGTACTTTGACCAGCAACTGCCCGACCCGGTCAACCAGGGCAGCATCCTGACCATCGGCAAAAAGAAAGGAAAAGCCATTCTTGCCTTCTGCAATGCCGCTGATACCAAAAGCCGCGATAACCTGACCCTGCGCATCAGCTACGACGAAGGCAAGACATGGAAGGACCAGCACGTGATCGCCAAGAGTGAGAACAACACAAAAGATTATGCTGCCTACTCCGACCTCGTGAAAATCGGGAAGAAAGAGCTGGGGGTGCTGTATGAGAAAAACGGATACCAGGAAATTGTGTTCACAGTCGTGAAGTGGAAGTAACGCGGTAGGAGGGTACCTGCTTTTGTACATGCTTGTCGCCAGGACCTAATCTTTTAAAATGCCCTCTACGCTTTGCGTTTACGAAAACATTCTCTAATTTTCAAGCGTTGGATCTGTGTTGCATACCTGCCTTACAACCCTAATCGGTTGTTCCCGGGTTTTGAAAAGTTCCGGAGCCATGCCGGCTGAATGGAGCTAGACATGCTCAGTTACTTGCGTGTCAACCTGCAGCCTTTGGACGTAGGGGCAGCAATAGTTGGGTTTTGCTTACGCCAGACAGTATCGCCTATACCTGAAAAGGAAGCATCATGACGAGTACCGCACATGGTGCCGGTGAAGAAATAGATTGACCAGATCTCGGAACGGAGTGATAAGCGGAATTACCTCTTTTCACTCCGTTCCCTTGTAGGCAGAGGTTGCCAAACTAAAGAAAGTAGAAAGCACGCCCGGAAAGGTAAGCTGATTTCGGTGTTGGGGATAGGGTATACTTGAACAGCTAACAAACAAATAAGCACCACATGGTCCGGAAGATCAGCCTTCTTCTTTTGCTTGCCACGTTGATAGCCTGCCAGAAGCAGCCTGCCAACACGGCTACAAGCGCAGTACCCCCTGCAGGTATACCAGCAGGTATAGCAACCCGCCCCCAGACGCCCATCATGGGCTGGTCGAGCTGGAATAATTTTCATGTAAACATCAACGAGGACATCATCCGGGCGCAGGCCGATTTTATGGTTTCGTCGGGGATGCAGGATGCTGGCTACACTTACATCAATATTGATGACGGTTTTTTTGGCGGGCGCAATGCGGAGGGAAACCTGCTGGCCCATCCGGAACGGTTCCCTGGCGGCATGAGAGCCCTGAGCGACTACATCCACTCCAAAGGGCTCAAAGCCGGGATCTACTCAGACGCGGGCATCAATACCTGTGCCTCGTACTGGGACAAAGACACCGTGGGCGTAGGCATGGGCCTGCACGGGCACGATGCGCAGGACCTGAGGCTGATGCTGCAGGAGTGGAACTACGATTTTATCAAAGTGGACTGGTGCGGGGGCGATTGGTTGGGGTTGGATGAACAAACCCGCTATACCCAGATTGGGAACCTGATTCGGGAAATTCGTCCGGATGCTGTGTACAACGTTTGCCGCTGGAAATTTCCGGGCGAGTGGGTGGTGCCGCTGGCAGATTCCTGGCGCATCTCCGGAGACATTGAAAATACGTTTGCCTCTGTGATGCATATTGTAGACCTGAACGCCGACCTGTGGCAGCATGCCTCTCCGGGCCATGTAAACGACATGGACATGCTCCAGGTGGGGCGCGGCATGAGCTACGAAGAAGACAAGGCGCACTTTTCGATGTGGTGCATGCTCAGCTCCCCGCTCCTGGCCGGGAACGACCTGCGCAGCATGAGCCCGGAAACCATCCGCATCCTGACCAACAAAGAACTGATCGCCATCAGCCAGGACAGGCTGGTGTACCAGGCCCGCCGGCTGGTCGACAAAGGCGACCTGGAGGTATGGGCAAAGCCGCTTCAGTCTACCATGAGTGGCGAGGTGGCCGTTGCCTTGCTCAACAGGTCCGGTAAAAAGGCAGCTATCACCTTTCACCCCGATTCTCTGGGGCTGGATGCAGCCAAAGGCTATACCATGCGTGACCTGTGGGCGAAGCAAGACTATGCAGGTTCGACAAAGAAAGAAATCAGTTTGGAGGTCCCGTCGCACGGAGTCGTTGTGCTGAAGCTGGTGGGGACCTCCCGGCCGTTCAATGTATTTCAGTATAAATGAGAGTGGGTTTACAACAAATAGCAACTAAATAGGGCACTACTATATCCGGTGCGCCATACTACCATACCTCACATTTCCATGATGAAAAACTCCTGTTACAGAAACATTGCGGCCTCCTGCCTGGTGGCCATCCTGACACTTATAGCTATAACCGCTCAAGCCTCCGATACGCTGCGTGTGGTAACGCACAACCGTGTGACCGTGGTCACGGATCCGGCCCAGGGTATAAATCTCTACAAAGCCTGGGGCGTGTTTCCTTCGGTGAAAGAAGATATCCGCAGTATAAAGCTGAAAGTGCGGCTGGGGTGCCCGGACAACATGCGCTGTGCCGACTGGGATTACAAGGACCATATCACCATTCGTCGTACCGGTGGTGTGAAGGGCACTTCGCAGGATTACGAGGTGGGACGTATGCTGACACCTTACGGGGGTGCCTTCGAAAAGAGCTGGCAGTTCGATTGGGAAGTAGACGTGACGGATTTCAGTTTGCTGCTCCGTGACAGTGTGGAGATCGAGTACAACCACACCGGTTGGGAGCCCAATAATGACCGGGGCTGGACCGTGACCATGGAATTTGAGATCGTAAAAGGAAAACCAGCCTGGGAACCTGTCTCTATCCAAAAAATTTATGATGGTGCTTATCGCTACGGGGACAGTACCAACAGTATCGAAAATGCCCTGAAACCGGTTTCATTCAATGCCGACAAACAGGCTGACTTTGCACGATTGCGTGTGGTGCAGACCGGGCATGGGATGGATAAACCGGACAACTGCGCCGAGTTCTGCAGTAAGTTCCGGGAGATCTGGTATGACGGAAAGCTGATCGATAAAAAAGACATCTGGAAGAAGTGTGGAGATAACCCGCTCTACCCGCAAGCCGGCACCTGGGTGTATGACCGGGCCAACTGGTGCCCGGGAGACCTCATGCAGCCTGACCTCTATGACCTGAAAGTGCAGGCAGGGAAGCAGCATACGGTAGACATCAACATGGAACAGTATGTCTCTACCAACCCAAGCGCGGACGAGTATATTACAGCCTACCTGGTGCAATACAAAAAGCCCGGTGCGAAGCAGGATGTAGCGGTGACTGATATCATCGCTCCTTCTTTAAAAGACGCCCACCGGCGTCAGAACCCGGCCAGCACGCAGCCGCAGATCGTTGTAAAGAACATGGGAGCCGCACCCCTCACGCACTTGGTTATCCGTTATGGCACCCAAGGTATTTCTCAAAAGCAGTACAGCTGGAAAGGAACGCTGGCACCTGCAGCTATGACTTCCATCGCCTTGCCAGGCACCATTGAAAGCCAGCCTGGTGTAAACCGGTTTGACGTGGAACTGCTCAAGCCGAATGGAAAGAAGGACAAGTACCAGGCAGATAATAAAATGACCAGTTCGTTTGAGGCTGTACCGAGGCAGGACAGCATACTGATCGTATACCTGATGACCAACAACCAGCCGGACCAAAACAGCTATGTGCTGCGAAACAGCGAGGGAAAAGTGGTGAAGGAGCGCACAGCAGGTTCACTCAAGGCAAACACCCTGTACCGGGACACCCTACAACTGGCAAAGGGAAACTACGAGTTCATACTTTCCGATACAGGGGGCAACGGGCTGGAATTTTGGGCCAACCCACGGGGTGGACGCGGCAAAGTGCGCTTGCTTACGAAAGAAGGGGCCATGCTTAAGGATTTTGAATCGGATTTTGGCTCTTCTGTAAAGTATGCTTTCGAAGTAGGAGGGCCGGTAGCGCCCGTTTCGGATCTTACCTCTCTGGGGCTATACCCTACCCGCACCAATGACAAGACTACCTTCGATTACTATTCCAACTTTCCGCAGGATGTGGTCGTGCAGATCGTGACAGACCCGGGTGACAAAGTAGTAGAAGAGCAAACGTATCAGCAACTGAAGGAAGGTGTGTTTACCTTTGACCTGAGCCACCACCCCAAAGGACGCTTCTACTTTAAAGTGTTGATAGACGGAGAAGAAAAATTCAAAAAGCGGATACGGTTGAAAGAATAAAGAGTAGGAGCTCGTTCTAGTAAAAACACCCGCCAGTTGCCCAGAAGAGGCAGCTGGCGGGTGTTTTCTTTTTACTATTGGTGCTCTGCTGTAAATTTTAACTCTCAGGTTATTTCCACGATCATAAGTACATAGGTGTATACAATATTCCCGATAAATTGTAGTTAGAGGAATAATTATTTTAAGAAGTGTCAAGAACTTTTTAAAATAATTAGAAAAGTATTTTCAATTATTAAAAAGAAAAATTACCTTGTTCGCATTAAGTTAACATTAGAGAGGTAAAACATAACCCTAATTTAATGCTCAATAAGCAAACAGGCTATAAAAGAAGTATAGTAAAGCACTTATACTTTGCTGGTGAGCTGTCTTGTGCAGATCTGAGTGCGCTTACTCAGAAGAGCGTACCCCTTACCACACGGGTACTGAATGAGCTGATCGCAGAAGGAGCGGTCATCGAAAAAGGATACGCTCACTCAACGGGCGGGAGGAGGCCACAGGTATATTCCCTGAAGCCTGACCTGATGTATGTGGTGTCAGTGGCGATGGACCAGCTGATCACCCGGATCGCCCTGTTGGATATGCACAACAATTATGTAGGCGAGGTCGAAAGAGTTGAGCTGCCTTTGGGCGATAATACTGAAGCACTGCAACAGCTGACGCATCACATTGCAGATTTTATAGAGAGAGCAGCTATACCTAAAGACAGCATCATCGGGATCGGCATAGGTATGCCTGGTTTTGTGGATGTGACCAAAGGGATAAACTATTCCTTCCTGAAAACCGATCAGGGAAGTCTAGTCAGCAATATTGAGGCAGCTATCGGCATACCTGTTCTGATTGATAATGACTCGAGCCTGGTTGCCCTGGCTGAACAGAAACTGGGCACAGCCAGTGATAAGCAGAACGTGATGGTGCTGAGCATCGGCTGGGGGATAGGGCTCGGGATGATCCTGAACGGTGCTCTTTTCCGGGGGCATAACGGGTTTGCCGGGGAGTTTAGCCACATCCCGCTCTTTACAAACAACAAGATGTGTAGCTGCGGCAAGAGCGGCTGCCTCGAAACGGAAACTTCCTTGCTGGTTGTGGTGGAGAAGGCTGTCCGGGGGATGCAGGAGGGAAAACTATCGATGCTGCAAGGGCTGTCGTTGGATAATGTGGAGGAAGCGTCCAACACCATCATGGATGCGGCCCTGAAGGGTGACAGGTTTGCCGTCGATTTGTTCCATGAAACGGCCTACAACATTGGCCGTGGAGTAGCGATTCTGATCCACCTGCTCAATCCGGAACTGATTGTGCTGAGCGGCAGGGGATCTCTGGCAGGCCGGCTCTGGCTGGCACCTATCCAGCAGGCCATCAACGAACATTGTATTCCCAAAATCGCCGAAAATACAGAAATAAAAATTTCCTCGTTCGGATACCAGGCTGAGGTTATTGGTGCTGCGGCGCTGGTAATGGAACACTACGATACATGGAGCCCGATGCAGGATAAAGTAAAAGGTAATCTTGCTGTCCCCTAGCGGATTGGCATATAGCTTCCTGAAAGATTGAACATTCTTAAATTGTAATATAAATAAACCTTCTATGAAAAATTTATTTACGAAGCAGTTCGTGCTTTGTATGATGCTAAGCTTGTTTGCGAGCCTGGCGTATGCGCAGCAGAAGCGAACCATTTCTGGAACTGTAAAAGATGACAAGGGCGCTCCCATACCCTTTGCATCCGTTCAGGTAAAAGGAACTACCAGCGGGAGCACGACCGATATGGATGGTGCATTCAGCATAGCTGTTGACGGTGCCGGAACAGTGCTGCGGGTTCATTCTCTCGGGTTTAATCCGAAGGAAGTGCCTGTAGGAGAAAGCAATACGATTCAAGTCGTGCTGGAAAGCAGCAGCAAAGCGCTTGGAGAGGTGGTTGTGACAGCTCTGGGAATTGAACGGGAAAAGAAATCGCTGGGATATGCGGTGCAGGAAGTGAAAGGGGAAAGCCTGGCGGAGTCTAAGGAAGCGAACCTGGCTAATGCGCTTACAGGCAAGGTGGCCGGTTTGCAGATCACCCGCTCCAGCAATGGCCCGGGTGGTTCTTCCAAAATTATACTTCGCGGTAATAACTCGCTGGTAGGCGACAACCAGCCACTGATCGTAGTAGACGGTGTGCCCATTGATAACTTTACCGGCAGAGACAACAACGACTACTGGAACCCCGGCCTGGACATGGGTAACGGTCTTGCCGACATCAACGCCGATGACATTGAAAGTATATCAGTGTTGAAAGGTGCTTCTGCGGCGGCGCTTTATGGTTCACGAGCTGGTAACGGCGTCATCCTGATCACCACCAAGTCCGGTAAACCACAGGATGGCCTGGGCATCACGATTTCTTCTACCGTTGGCTATGATGAGATCTTCACTTATCCCAAGTTGCAAAACAGCTTCGGCCAGGGATCGGAAGGAACCCATGATCCGCTGTCGGGTTCGAGCTGGGGCCCAAGAGCAGAAGGGCAGACTGTTGGGAACTGGAAGGGCGAAAATGTGCCCCTACGCATCTACGATAACATCGAGAACTTCTTCCGAAAAGGACTTTACTCCAGCCAGAACGTCTCGATCCAGCAGCAGTTCAAGACTACTTCCATCTATACCTCCTTCAACCAGTTTGATAACGAAGGCGTTGCACCCGGCGTGAAGCTGTCCAGAACCAACCTGATGGCCAAAGCCACTACAACTTTCGGAAAGTCTGACCGCTGGACAACAGACACCAAAATACAGTATACCAAATCCAATGCTGAGAACAGGCCAATTGGTGGTAACAACCCCAATAACTCCTTTAGTACGCTGTTCATGCTGCCTCGCTCCATGGATATCCGTGACTTTAGAACAGATGTTGACGCCAATGGCAAGATGATCTGGTACGGTACCAGCAGCCAGATGAACCCCTACTGGAACAGCAGGTATAACCTGAACCAGGATGTAAGAGACAGGTTCATTTTGAACGGCTCGGTTAAGTATGACTTTACGAACTGGTTGAGTGCAGAAATTAAGGGTGGTGCCGACATGCATTACACCAATACCGAAAGCAAACTCTATGGTGGTAGCCCGCAAACCCCATCCGGGAGATACAGCATCGGCAAACAGAATTTTACGGAAACCAACTTCAGCTCGCTTATTACCGCAAAGCAAGACAACGTGTTCGGAAAATTGGGAGGCGCAGTGACACTGGGTAGTAACCTGATGGAGCAGCGGTTCAGTTCCGTAAGCGGCAGTGCCGGCGAACTGGAAGTACCCAACCTGTTTTCTATAAATAACAGTATCACCAACCCGAGTGTAGGGCAGGGCTTCCATGAGCAACAGGTTAACTCCGTGTATGGCTCGGTGCAGTTTAACTGGGATGGTTACTTGTTCCTGGATGCAACTTTCCGCAATGACTGGGCTTCCACACTACGCAAAGACAACCGCTCTTTCTTCTATCCGTCTTTGAGCGCCTCTTACGTATTCACAGATATGCTGGAGACAACCGGCGCCACGCTTCCTGCCTGGTTGAGTTACGGCAAACTGAGAGCCTCTTACGCAGAGGTAGGCAATGGTCTGCCTCCTTATCAGCTGTATAATACCTACTGGATCGGTAAGGACCCGAATGGCAATACCACAGCAGGCCGAAACAACACACTTTACAACCCAGGTGTCAAAAGCGAGCTTATCAAGTCTTACGAAGCTGGATTTGAGACTCGATTCCTTGATAACCGCATTGGCTTAGATTTTACATGGTATAAGTCTAATGCAACAAACCAACTCATCACACTGCCCATGGACCCTCTTAGCGGTTACACCGGAAGAATCATCAACGCCGGTGATATCCAGAATAAAGGTATAGAGGTGATGGTGAATGCAGATGTTATCCGAAGCCCTGATGGTTTCAATTGGAACATCAGCGGTAACTATTCCAGAAACCGCAACACGGTGGAGGCCCTGTATGAGGACATAGAAATTTATCCGCTGGGAGGTTTCGACGATGTGCGTGTGAATGCAGTTGTTGGCGGTGAGTACGGCGAGATCTTCGGCAGCACCTTCAAAAGAGTGGACAATCCTGAAAGCCCGTACCACGGACAGCTTCTGCTTAGCAGCGATGGTCTGCCACTGGTAGGCGAGCAGGGTGTGAAGCTGGGGAACCAGCAGGCTGACGCTTTGGTAGGTGTGACAAACAGCTTAAATTACAAAGGCCTGGGGCTTTCTTTCCAGGTAGATGCCCGCATCGGAGGCGAGATTTTCTCCGGTACGCATGTGAGTATGCAGCGCGCTGGTACGGGTGCTGTTACTGTACGTGACGGCGGCCGCGAAAGCTTTGTAGTGGACGGCGTGGTAGAGAATCCTACTACCGGCCAGTATGAAGTGAACAGCACGGAGGTTACGCCGCAGAACTACTGGAACGCAGTGGCGGGTGTAGGTAACCTGGGTATCACGGAGGCGAATATTTACGACGCCACCAACGTGCGCCTGCGCAACGTGCAACTCAGCTACGCCCTGCCTGGCGGATTGCTGTCTAAAACGCCGCTTCAGAGAGCCAGAATCGGGATAACAGCTACGAATGTGTGGCTCATCTCCAGCCACATGGATGGCCTGGATCCTGAGTCTGTCTTTTCGACAGGAACTAACGCGACTGGTTTTGAGAACGGAAGTATGCCAACCACTCGCTCTATCCTGTTCAATCTTACGCTGGGCTTCTAATCAATTAAAGCATTACGATTATGAGAAATATACTGAAAAAATCATGTATGGTCATGGTAGCCGGCCTATTGCTGACCTCATGTAACGACTTTGAAGAAATCAACGTGGATCCTGTGGCAGCCAGCGCGGACCAGGTGCAGGTGGAGTATTTTATCAACAACTCCATTATCAGTGCCCAGATGAACCCGGACGTGGCAGAGCGCTCCTTTATACTATACTGGAAGGTAGCTGCCCACTACCAGGAAGGCTCAACCCTCTCTTCAGGTGGCTATAACGACGGCTGGACGGGCGCTTACTACAACCAGGTAGCCAGCTGGTTAAACGCAGCCAATACCGCTATTGAGATAGCCAACGGGCATATCAGCTCAGGCAAAACGCAACCGTACACGGAGAACCTGCTGCAGGTAGCCCGTATCTGGAGAGCTTACCTGATGAGCGAGATGTCGGATAACTTTGGCCCTATTCCCATAAACGCCTTCCAGGGAGAAAACCCGGAATTTTCGAGTGAAAAAGACGTTTACTATTTTATGTTGGCAGAGCTGAAGGACGCGAGTGCTAAACTCGACGAGACGGTGGCAACTACCGACAGGCTCAGGAAACTGGACCCGGCCTATGCCTATAATTTTGCCAACTGGAGAAAGTATGCTAACTCGCTGCGCCTGCGCCTGGCGATGAGACTTTCCGAGGTGGACCCTGCCAAGGCTAAAGCAGAGTTTGAGGAGGCAGCTGCCACCAACGCTCTGATCATGGCTGCGGGTGAGACGTTTAAAGTGCAGGAGAAACCAGGCTGGGACGCCCTTACCGGCGTGATGAGCCGTGAGTGGAACTCACAGTACCTGTCTCAGACACTGTTCAATACGTATTTTAACCTGGGTGGCGTCGAGTCGGTGAACCAGCTTGGAAGTTCATTCCACTCAGCCATCAAGCCTGAGAACTGGATGGGGCAGAAATTTGAGAATCACTTCGCTACCAAGACCAATAACCCGTCAGCTGGATACTGGTTTAACGGCCTGCCACATGCAATTGACCCGCGTGCCTACAAGGCATTCACTATACCTGGTGATTTCTCAAATCCTAATTTCAGCAGCTATCCGTCGTGGACAACTGATGCCAAAAACACAAAACGTCCGCTTTTAGACGATAATGGCGGTGTGGTGAAAGAGATTGACGCGACCTATACCTGGAACTCAGCTGGAAACGGTTCGTGGGGCGCCAAAGGTGCAAAGAACAGGGTTTATTCTTATCCTGG
>NZ_JSYF01000140.1:0-20833 GCF_054824225.1 Pontibacter sp. HJ8 | reverse complement strand
ATAGAGTCTTTTTTCTTTTATTTTTCTGTCAATGAAAGCAGACGCTTCTCCTTTTATTTTTGCTTTTTCCCACTGCCGTACCGCTTCATCCCGCTTGCCCAGCTTGAAGAGTACATCCCCGTAGTGCTCCACAATAGCAGCGTCTTCGGAGAGGGCCACGGCCTGCTCCAGGTACTTGAGCGCGCCATCATAGTCTTCCAGCTTGTAGAGTACCCAAGCATAGGTGTCCAGGTAAGTCGGGTTCGTCGGATGCTTTTCTACCAGGCGCTTGGCCATTGCCTGTGCTTTGGGCAGCTGCTCGTTTCGGAGAGACAGAAAATAACTGTAGTTGTTGAGCACGTGCTCATTGTCGGCATCAAAGGTGAGAACGGCCTCGTATGCTTCGTCTGATTTTTTATATTCCTTCAGGGAATTGTAGCTGTCTCCCAGCTGGGAGTTAAATTGAGCCACCAGCTCCGGCTCACTGGCAGAAAGCTTTTTGCCGTGTTCCAGTGATTTTACGGCCTTCGCATAATTCTTTTCGATCAGGTGGCCGGTGCCGTTGTAGAACCAGAAAACTGCCTGATTCGGGAAAAGCTCCAGTGCCTGCTCTGAATGCGCAATAAGCGAGTCGGCCTGTGCCAGTTCGGCATCGAGCAACACGATCTGCTGCCAGATCTTGAAGTGCGAGTCATCCAGCTTGACTGCTTTCAGGTAGTTGCTGCGGGCCATTTCTTTTTTGCCTGCTATGGTTTGCAGGTCGCCGGCTACCGCATAGGCTTTTGCTTCTTCCGGGTGCGCTTTGATGGTCAGGTCTACCAGTTCCAGGGATACCCCTTCCAACTGCGGATTGGGCAGCTGGCGTATAAAATCTACCAGGATGCGGACCTTGGTATCAATGTCGAGTTCAGGGCTGGAAAAGGCCTGCTTCACCTGTTTCTCCGACTCCGGCAAATTGCCTTTCTGCCGGTAGAGGTCGGCCAGCATCAGGTGCGCGAACGGATTGTCGGGCTCCACGCGCAAAGCACGGTTCAGGGTTTCAATGGCAATGTCCGGTTTTTGGGACGCATTGTAGAGCTCTGCCTGGGCCAGCAGGTAGCGTACCTCACTTGGGTTGGCGGCGATCAGCTTTTCCCCTTCCGCAAGCGCTTTGCTCACATTCTTCTGGCGCAGGTAGATCTGCTGCCTGTTGACGGAAAGCTGCTCCAGGGCACCGTATTTTTTTTCGATGCGGTCATAGGTCTTCAAGGCATCGTCATACCTGGCCTGTGACAGGTATAGATCGGCCAGGTTGAAGAGGTATTGCTCGGTATCCGGCACGTTGCGCATCAGGTCATTGTATACCTGGGCAGCTTCGGTAAGCTGCTTTTGCTCTGTGTAGAGCTGGGCCAGCAGCAGGTAATAGTAGGTGTTCTTGGGCTCTTTGGCAACGGCTGCCTGCGCAAAGGGCAACCCCGATTGGGGATTTTCCAGCAGCAGGTAGGTTTCTGCCAGCTTATAGTTCAGTGCCGCGTTGTTGGGTGTGACCGTATAGGCCTTCTGAAAATACTTGAGGGCTTCGTTGTAGTCCTCCAGCATGAACTGCTTCATGCCGTCCAGAAACAATGCTTCGCTGAGCTGCTTTTCCTGCTCGCTGGGCTCCGGGGCAGGTAGAACAGCCTGCGCGGCCTCGCTTTTTGCCTTCGCCTTCTTTTTTTTGGAAGACTGCGCCTGGCTTTCGCCTGTCGCAACCAAGGCCAGGCAGCAGGTGGCGAGAACAATGTTTCTGAATCGGGTCATGTAAGTGTGCTATTCTGTAAGCGTATTGTAGTCGCCAAGACTCAGGTCAGACTGGCGCCCTTCGTAGGAAACAAAATTACCTATCATTGAGTTTGCTATGTTCCCGTTTTTAATGGTAGAGTCCTTCTGAACGATCGAATTGCTTACTATGGAGTCCTGCACCCGGGTGTTATCTCCTATAGAAACGTGCGGTCCTACTACCGAATTGTGGATAACAGCATTCTCTCCGATATAAACCGGAGGTATGATAACTGAATTCTGCAGCTGTGCCGAGGAGGCGACCAGCCCGTTTTCATCTTTTATATACTCTAAATAGCGTTGATTGGTGAAAACAGTTGCATTTTTATTGCCGCAATCGAGCCATTCGGAGATGACGGCAGGTATA
Source organism: Pontibacter sp. HJ8 (assembly GCF_054824225.1). Lineage (NCBI taxonomy): Bacteria > Pseudomonadati > Bacteroidota > Cytophagia > Cytophagales > Hymenobacteraceae > Pontibacter > Pontibacter sp. HJ8. The sequence continues at coordinate 18,690 of NZ_JSYF01000140.1, read as the reverse complement.
AATTTGGTGCCTTTGTTTTTCATGTTTTCCAGCGCGTTCGTCAGCTGGTATTCGCCCTTGTCCCGGATGTCGTTATCCAGCAGGTACTGCAGCTCGTGGCGCAGGTATACCCCGTCTTTGAAGTAGTAGATGCCGATGATGGCCATGTCCGAAACAAACTCCTGTGGCTTCTCCACAAAGTCCGTGATCTCGTTGGCTGCGTTGAGCTTGATCACGCCAAATGCCCGCGGGTCTTCCACGCGTTGCACCCAGATGGTGCCGTCGGCATTGGTATCGAGCTGGAAGTCTGCTTTAAACAGGGTATCTGCAAAGGCCACCACTACTTTTCCTTCCAGCGAGTCTTGCGCGCACATAATCGCGTGTGCTGTTCCCAAAGCTTCTTCCTGGTAGTAGATGCTGCCTTTGGCGCCGACGGAAGCCGCAATGTTTTTCAGGTCCTGTTCTACAGCATCTCCGAAGTGACCGATGATGAAGGCAACTTCCTCGATCGGTTCCTGGCATACTTTGGCGATGTCCTCCACGAGGCGCTGTACGATCGGTTTGCCTGCAATGGGTATAAGTGGTTTAGGAATAGTAAGTGTGTGCGGGCGCATACGTTTGCCCATACCTGCCATAGGTACAATAATCCTCATAGCTTATGATTTATTGATTGAAAAATGTTGCCTGAACTGATGCTCCGCAACTATCGGTTCTGGTTAATACTTGATTTTGACTGTTTGGTTTTGGTACCCCGGAAAAAGAAGGAAGCAGGGGTACCCTACCTGTCGATGCGACCGCTATTTCGTGCCGGTGCTGCCGTAGCCACCTGCGCCGCGCTCCGTGTCCGTCAGGGCCTGGGCCTCAGACCACTCTACCCGTTCATAACGGGCCACCACCATCTGGGCCACGCGTTCGCCATCTTCTACCACAAAGTCCTGGTCTGAAAGATTGACCAGCAAAACCTTGATCTCGCCGCGGTAATCTGCGTCAATGGTGCCCGGGCTGTTCACAATGGAGATGCCATGTTTGTAGGCCAGGCCGCTGCGTGGCCTGATCTGTGCCTCGTGTCCTTCAGGCAGCTCTATAAAGATTCCCGTAGGGATGAGGGCGCGTTGCAAAGGCTTGAGGGTAACAGGAGCTTCGAGGTTAGCGCGCAGGTCCATACCTGCCGAGTGCTCGGTCTGGTAAGACGGAAGCGCGTGCCGGGATTGGTTGATGATATTGACCGGTAAGTTCGTGTTGTTCATCTTTAAAAATAAGGATTATTTTTTAGAAAGGAAGTTGTGCCGCTCCCGGAACCAGACCACCCCAGCGAAAACGCCGCAAAGTGCCAGGTGGTATACATGCCGCAGCCAGAAATGTTCGACCGGCACATAAAGCGCTGCCAGCACCAAACCGGTAGCCAGCAGGATGTAGCCAACGATCGTTTTGACAGGGTAGGGGATCGGGTAGTGGCGGTCACCCAGCAGGTAGCATGCCAGCGCCATGCTGAAGTAGCAGATAAGCGTGGCAATGGCAGAGCCCATATAGCCCAGAACAGGTATAAGCAGCAGGTTAAATACAATGGTGATCGCTGCGCCTCCAAAGCTGATGTAGGTGCCAAAGCGGGTCTTATCCGTCAGCTTGAACCATACGGTCAGGTTATAATATACGCCCAGGAACAGGTTTGCCAGCAACAGGACCGGTACGACCATCAGGCCATCCCAGTACTGCGGACCAATGAAAAAGGCAAAGTCTTCCAGGTTGGCAGATATGAACAAAAATATGAAAGCGCAGAAAATCACGAACCACTTCATGACCGTGGCAAATGCTTTCGGGGAATCCTTGTCCTGTGCCTGCGAAAAGAAGAAGGGCTCTGCAGCATAGCGGAAGGCCTGTATGGTAAGCGTCATGAAAATGGCGAGTTTGTAGCAGGCACTGTAGATGCCTACGGCCGCCATGTTGCTTGTGCCGGGGTAGAAGTTTTCGGGTAGCCAGCGTTCCAGCAGGATACGATCGATCACCTCGTTCACCATACCTGCCAAGCCCATGAATAACAAAGGGTACGCGTACTGCAGCATCGGTTTGAGTTGTTCTACCTCCAGCCTGAAACGGAAGATACGAAGCTCGCGCCAGAGCATGGGCAGCAGCAGCGCATTGGCCACCAGGTTGATGAGGAAAATATAGCCTACGCCAAAATCCGGATCATACAGGTAACTGACCAGTGGCCGAAGTTCCTGCAGGTACTGGCCTTCGTAAATTTGGCGAAACAACACCAGGAACAGCAAATTGGCACCTACTGTTATGAGGATGTTGGAAAGCTTGATGGAGGCGAACTTGATGGCTTTGTTCTGAAGCCGCAGCCAGGCAAAGGGTATCGCTACGAGGGCATCGATGGCCAGTACCAGGGCCAGCCAGACAATGTATTCCTCATGATCGGGGTAGCCGATGTAGCGGGCGATAGAGCCTGAAAAAAGAAGCAGTATACCTGTAAATACGGTACTGCTGACCAGTATGGCACTCAACACACGGTTGTATACCGCTTTGGGTTCCGCTTCCGGCCTGTTGGCAAACCTGAAAAAGGCTGTCTCCATGCCATAGGTATACACGATGTTGAAGAAGGCCACAAAGGCGTAGAGGTAGGAGACAATACCGTACTCTTCAGGCAGGAATACCCGGGTATAGATCGGTACCAGCAGGTAGTTCAATGCCCTGCCGACGATACTGCTCAACCCATACGCTGCCGTTTGCCCGACCAGTTTCTTGGCTATGCTCATGTTCTAATTCCGGGGTCGGGTTTCGTAAAATTAAATCCCCTTGAAAGAGGGTTTGCGTTTTTCAAGAAACGCATTGGTGCCTTCTACAAAGTCCTGGGAGCTGCAGCAGCGGGCAAAAGAGTTGGCCTCTGTCTGGTAGCCGTCTTCGTCTTTGTCATAGGCCGCATTCACGCAGTCAATCACCAACCCGATGGCCAGCGGGGCCTTCGTCATGATCTTGCCCAGGATCTCCATACATTTTGGCAGCAATTCTTCCTGGCTTACCACATGGTTCACCAGTCCCAGGCTTTTTGCCTCTGCCGCGCCGATCATGTCAGCCGTCATCAGCAGCTCCATGGCTTTGCCTTTGCCGATCAGTTGGGTCAGGCGTTGTGTGCCGCCGTAGCCAGGTATGAGTCCCAGGTTTACTTCCGGCTGACCAAAACGGGCGCTCTCGCTGGCTACGCGCAGGTGGCAGGCCATGGCCAGTTCGCAACCTCCGCCCAGCGCAAACCCATTGACAGCCGCAATGACCGGTTTGGTGCAGCTCTCGATCATGCTGAACACTTCCTGGCCGCGCTCTGCAAAGCTACGGGCATTCACGTCGCTCAGTTCTGCGATCTCGGCTATATCGGCGCCTGCCACAAAGGCTTTTTCACCGGCTCCGATAAAAATAGCTCCTTTGACAGCCGGATCATCATAGACTTGCTGTATAGCCGTCTTGATTTCCCGTACTGTATCGATGTTCAATGCATTGAGCTTGTCAGCCCGGTTGATGGTGATGATCAGTACGCCATTATCGAGTTGCAGCAACAGGTTATCGTATAGAGACATAATTTATTTTTCTCAGTGATAGAAGTAAATTCAGGCAGCAAATATAACAGTGATTTCATTAAATCCCTAAAGTACAATCCTACAGTGGTCCAGTTCAATCCAATAGCCAGATATCCTTGGTTTTATACTTCTATGCCTGTCCTTTTTATGCTTTTGTTATCTTTGCGGTTCATTTCTCCGCTACTCCAATAATTCACTTATACTTTAGTTTGATGATTAAGCATTTTCTACGCTCTACGATTTTACTAGCCCTGTTGATCAATTTTTGTGTAGCACCCGCTGTGGCGCAGGATGTACCAGCTATACCTGCTGACACAGCTGCTGTCCGTAATATCTGGGATTTTGGCGGGACCGGCACCGTTAATTTCAGCCAGGTAAGCCTCAACAACTGGGCTGCCGGTGGGCAGAGTGCCCTTTCGGTGCTGGGTATACTCAACCTGTATACCAATTATAAAAAAGGAAAGAACACCTGGAACAACACGCTTGACCTGACCTATGGCAGTGTAAAACTGCAGGATCAGCGGCTGCAGAAAAGTGATGACCGGGCCGAGCTCAACCTCAAGTATGGCAGGCAGGCTTCCAGCAAATGGTATTATACAGGGCAGCTGAACGTTCGCACCCAACTTACACCGACCTATACGTCTACCCGGGATACCATCCTCTCCGATTTTCTGTCACCGGCTTTTGTCCTGGCTTCTATCGGTATGGATTATAAACCCAACGCGAAGCTTTCGGTTTTCATCTCTCCCTTTACGGGCAAGTTCACGGCTGTGTACAGCCAGCGGCTGGCAGACATCGGCTACTTTGGGGTGCAGCCTGCTGACAAGGACGCAGAAGGGAACCCGATACCAGGTACAGGTGAACGGTTGCGCGAGGAGTTCGGTGGTTTTGTGAATGTGCGTTTTAAGCATGAGATCTTTAAGAATGTGACCTTGCAATCGAAGGCGGACCTGTTTTCCAATTACCTGCACAATGCAAAGAATATTGACCTGAGTTGGGAGAATATGGTTGACTTTAAAGTCAATAAATTGCTCTCCGCCAGCGTGTTTCTGCATATGATCTACGACGACGATGTCATGGTGGATGTAGATCGCAGCGGGGATGGTATAATGGACGCGAAAGGGCCCCGTTTGCAGTTGAAAGAGACGCTCGGAATTGGATTATCTTATAAATTCGATTAGTAAACTTTCCGGCAGCTTTTCTTGTTATTCGCTAAAAATGTATACTTTAGCGTGATGATTACGTTGTATACTTACAACAAAAAAGAGAATTTATGAAGAAGCTGATTTTATCCATATTTTGTCTTGGTTTGATGTTGGCTTTCTCTGAAGCAAAGGCACAGACTTCTAATTCGAGCACTTCCTTGAACTCCGGGAAGGATGAGTATTGGGGTACAACCAAAGTAAATGAGAAAGGAGCCACAGCAGATGCCGTTGGCACCAGGGCATCGGGTATGGATGTACGTTGGAATGCGTATGAAAATCCGACCCGGAAACGCTTTACCAAAGATTACATCAAAGGCAGTAAGCGCATGGAGGCGATCATGAAGAAGGAAAAGCAAATGCATAAGAAGCACAAGCGCGATAAGCGCCGTCTGGCCAGAATGTCCTTATAAGCTTCTGGTTCTATACCTACTAAAAAGCCCCTGCTGATCAAACAGCAGGGGCTTTTTAGTAGGTATAGGTTTTAGGTATACCTGTGTGGTTATCGTCAGGCTGAAGTGAAAGTACATCAAACAAGAAAGGCCTCCGGATAACCGGAGGCCTTTCTTGTTTGATGTCAAAGCAAACTACAGGGTTCGCTTCACTTCTTTCTCTTCGTAGGCTTCAATGATGTCGCCTATTTCTATCTCGTTATAGCCTTTCAGACTGATACCGCATTCGTAACCTTGTCTCACTTCTGCCGCGTCGTCTTTGAAGCGTTTCAGTGCCAGGATGGCGCCATCGTGTACCACGATACCATCCCGTACCAGACGAACTTTCGCATTACGGTGTATGGTGCCATCTGTCACCATACAGCCGGCAATCGTACCCACTTTTGTGATCTTGAACACGTCACGTACTTCGGCGTTACCCGTGATCTCCTCTTTCATCGTAGGAGCAAGCATACCTTCCATGGCATCTTTCACTTCGTTGATGGCGTCGTAGATGATAGAGTAGAGTCGAACATCGATCTGTTCCTGCTCTGCCAGCTTACGCGCGTTCTGGGAAGGACGAACCTGGAAGCCGATGATGATGGCATCCGAAGCCGAAGCTAACAGTACATCCGATTCCGAGATGGCGCCCACACCTTTGCTGATGATGTTCACCTGTACCTCAGCCGTAGACAGCCTCAACAGGGAGTCAGAAAGTGCTTCTACCGATCCATCCACGTCACCTTTCACGATCACGTTAAGCTCCTTGAAGGTACCGATGGCCAGACGACGACCGATCTCATCCAGGGTGATGTGCTTACGGGTACGCAGGCTTTGCTCACGTTGTACTTGAGCACGGTTGGTCGCAATTTCACGTGCCTCACGCTCAGACTCCATTACCTGGAATTTGTCGCCGGCCTGTGGTGCACCGTCCAGACCCAGTAACTGTACCGGAGTAGACGGACCTGCCTCTTTCATTTTTCTGCCACGGTGGTCTGTCATGGCCTTTACTCTACCGTAGTGAGAACCAGCCAGTACAATATCACCAATATTGAGCGTTCCTGTCTGCACAAGTACAGTAGCTACATAGCCACGGCCTTTGTCCAGGGAAGCCTCGATAACAGTTCCGACTGCTTTTCTGTCCGGGTTTGCTTTCAGCTCGAGTAATTCAGCCTCCAGCAATACTTTCTCCAGCAGTTCAGGTATACCTGCACCTGTCTTGGCAGATACTTCCTGTGACTGGTATTTACCACCCCACTCTTCTACCAGGATGTTCATCTGAGCAAGCTCTTCACGAACTTTATCCGGGTTAGCCGCAGGCTTGTCAATCTTGTTCAGGGCAATGATGATCGGGGAACCGGCCGCCTGGGCGTGGTTGATCGCCTCTTTTGTCTGAGGCATCACCGAGTCGTCAGCTGCTACCACAATGATTACAACGTCCGTTACTTTGGCACCACGGGCACGCATGGCCGTAAAGGCTTCGTGACCCGGCGTATCGAGGAAGGTGACGGTACGGCCGCTCTCTGTCTGCACCTTGTAGGCACCGATGTGCTGCGTGATACCACCAGCCTCACCGGCTGTTACGTTCGCATTTCGTATGTAGTCAAGGAGGGACGTTTTACCGTGGTCCACGTGACCCATGATGGTCACGATCGGGGCACGTTCTGCCAGATCCTCTTCGTTTTCTTCGATTAGTTCTTCAAGTGCCTGCTCGTCCTCACTGGTGATGAACTCAATGTTGTAGCCAAACTCATCGCTTATTACCGTGATGGCTTCTGCATCCAGACGCTGGTTGATGGAAACGAACATACCCAGCTGCATACACACCTTGATCACATCGTTTACACTCACATTCATGAGGGCAGCTAGGTCATTGGCCGAAACGAACTCGGTTACACGCAGTGTCTTAGACTCTGCCTGCTCCTGCATACGGCGTTCTTCGGTCGCATCCGCAATCGCAGAACGCTTCTCGCGGCGGTACTTAGCCCGGTTGCCTCCGCCACTTTTGCCACCGCTGAGTTTTGCCAGCGTGGCTTTGATCTGCTCCTGGATTTCCTTGTCGGTCACCTCCGCTTTTTCAACACGTGGTGCAGGTGCACCGCGATGTCCGCCACGGGCGCCTCCTGGTCCGCCAGGACCGCCTCCTGCTGGTCGCGGAGGGCGATTGCCCTGGTAACCGCCACCGCCTTGCGGACGATTGCCCTGGTAATTGGCTCCCTGTGTTGGACGGTCAGCTCCCTGTCGGGGCTGTCCGGGTGTTCCCTGTTGTCCAGTGGCTCCCGGTTGCTGTGTCTGGCCGCCTTGTTCGGTGGCCACAATGATGCGCTTGCGCTTCTTTTTCTTGCCGGCCTTCCTGTCATCGGAAGACGCTACCGGTTTGGTGCCTTTTCTACGGGAACTATCTGGCAGTTCTATTTTGCCAAGTACCGTAAGGCCTTTCAACTGGTCGGCTTTTGCTGTAATTGTTTCTATCTGTTCTGGTCCTTTTTCTGCAGGAGAAGTTGCAGGCTGCTCGGGTGCCTGCGGTGCCGCTGCTTGCGCAGGAGCTTTTTCTGGTTCGGCAGCAACTGGCTTTTGCTCTGCTGCAGGAGCAGGAGGTGTAGCAGGTTGCCTGGCAGGACTTTCAGCCTTAGGTGCTTCTTCAGCTTTCGGGCTTTCTGTCCTGGGTGCTTCTGGTGCTGCAGGTGCCTGGGCACGGGGTGCTTCGGTTGCTGCAGCTGCTTGTGCCGGCTTCTCAGCTGGCACTTGTGGTGCTGGTGCCTGTGGCATGGCAGCCTGTTCCGGTGCTTTTGGTGCCGGAGCTGGTGCAGCCGGTTGCTCTGCTGCAGCCGCTTTGGGCTCTTCCGGCTTCGGTGTCGGCTTAGGCACCGGGCGTCCTTTAGAGTCCAGCTCTATTTTGCCAAGCACTTTTATACCTGGCAGTTTTGTTTCGATAGGCGCCGGTGCTGGCGGGGCAGGCGAGGCGGCTGCCGGCTTTTGTTCCGCAGTTCCGGCCTTGGGCTGATGCGAATTCTTGATCAGAATTTCCTGTTCCGGCTCTGCAGGCTTCTTTACCTCATGATGCTGCTCTGAATCGACAACCTGGTTGCTTTGAGGCTTCTTGCCGATGTTGAGTTCTTCTGCCTCTATCTTGTCCTGCATAGAGGAAGCATATTCTTTTGCCAGCATACCGAACTGCTCCGCCGTGATTTTGGTAGTGGGTTTGTTTTCCACATCAAAGCCTTTAGCAGAGAGGTAATCTACAATGGTAGCCGTACCAATGTTTAAAGTAGTTGCAACCTGTTTAAGCCTCCTTATTTTGTCTTCTGCCATGTTCTAATATGCTGTCTTTTTATTCTTTAATATGATACTAGTTGCCTACCAGAGGGAAAGGCCAAGCTTCATCTGAATTTCTTTCAAAATTATACGAACGAAGCTCAACTCACAACTATTGATTATCTTCTTCTTCCAACTCTTCCCGCAGAATCGAGAGTACGCTGTCAATTGTCTCTTCTTCCAGCTCTGTTCTGCGCAGCAGGTCTTCCTTCGTTACGGCCAGCACACTCTTGGCTGTGTCCAGACCGATGCGGCGCAATTCTGCAATTACCCAGTCTTCGATCTCATCGGTGAATTCTTCCAGGCTGATATCTTCTTCGTAGGTTTCAGACTCACGGAATACATCGATCTCCATATCGACCAGCTTGCTGGCAAGCTTGATATTCTGGCCACCTTTGCCGATCGCCAGGGATACCTGGTCAGGCTTCAGGAACACAGAAACCCGGCCGTTCTCATTGTCTATCTTCATGCTGGTGATCTTAGCAGGGCTAAGGGCACGCTGAATGTATAGCTCCAGGTTATCGGTGTAGTTGATCACGTCAATGTTCTCGTTTTCCAGCTCGCGCACAATGCTGTGAATACGCGAACCTTTCATACCTACGCAGGCACCTACCGGGTCAATGCGGTCATCAAAAGACTCTACGGCAACTTTGGCACGCTCGCCCGGTTCACGCACGATTTTTTTGATGGCGATCAGTCCGTCGTAGATCTCCGGTACTTCGTTCTCAAAGAGGCGCTCCAGGAAAGCAGGAGCCGTGCGGGAAAGAATGATCTTCGGATTACCGTTTACGATCTCAACGCGTTGCACTACGGCACGCACCTGGTCTCCTTTACGATAACGGTCTTTGGGTATCTGCTCTCCTTTAGGTATAAGCAGTTCGTTTTCTTCCTGGTCCAGCAGCAACACCTCGCGGTTCCATACCTGGTATACCTCGCCGGAGATGATTTCCCCTACCAGGTCCTTGTACTTCTGGAACAGCAGTTCCTTCTCCATGTCCTTGATGCGCTGGATCAGCGTCTGGCGGGCAGTCAATACGGCACGGCGACCAAAGTCTTCCAGTTGTATCTCTTCTGATACTTCTTCTCCTACTTCAAAGTCAGGCTCGATCTTCTGGGCCTCCGATAAGGCGATCTTATCATGGTCCCAGATATCCTCCGAATTGTCGTCTACGATTTCGCGGTTGCGCCAGATTTCCAGGTCACCCTTCTCCACGTTCAGGATGATATCAAAGTTCTCGTCGGTACCCCACTTCTTGCGGATCATCGTACGGAAAACATCCTCCAGGATACGCATCATGGTCGGGCGGTCTATGTTCTTGAATTTCGCAAATTCAGCGAACGACTCGATCAGAACTGAACTGTTCATTATTTTATCATTTAAAAGATATTACAACATTTGCTTTTACAATCTCCCCGAAAGGTATTTGCACAGGCTCATACGTTGCCTTCTTGCCTTTTTGTTTGATTTCTTCTGTCAGGTTTATACCTGTTTCCGTTACTTCTTCCAGCTTGCCGGTTTTCTCCGCGCCGTCCTGGAGTTTGAGCTTCAGGTTACGACCCACATTACGCTTAAATTGTTGCGGCTGCACCAACGGGAAATCCACCCCCGGTGAGCTTACTTCCAGCACATAAGAAATTTCTTCGCCGTACGTCTCTGCAATCTTAGCATTGACGCGGCGGCTGATCGAAGCACACTGGTCAATGGTAATGCCCTGTTCGCCATCGGCCAGTACCGTGATTTTGGGGCGCACAGCCGAATCGGACACTGCCACATCCACTACAAACAGGTCGCCGGCCGGAAGGCTTGCTTCCACCATTGCGCGTATACTTTGTGCCGTTATTGCCATAGTCAAATTTAAGAAAATAAATAAGGGGACCTCGTGTCCCCCTCATCTCCCTGGAAATAATGTCACAAATTTACTACAAAAACATTATATAAACAACAATATGTGTTTAAGTGCCCTGTAAATATATAGTTTCAAAGGTTTTGAGCCAGAGCTTTTGCAGCGTAAGCTGGTTGTGGCGGGTGAACTATTGTAGTAACATATACTATACTTCCAAAAGTTCTGTTCTTCTAGCATTATCTGCAGTTTTTGGCAAGAATATTCTAAGGGCCCGCATGAGAATCCTACACGCATAATTTGTAAGTTTGCCACTGTGGCAGGTACATTCAAAGAAATACGCAGAAAAATCTGGATCATTCTCAACATCCTGGTGGTGCTTTGGGTACTGCTGGGTGTGCTGTGCCTGCAGGTGCCGCCCTATGAATTCTGGCCGGCGGGTTTCCTGGCCTTTTCGCTGCCAGGGGCGCTGGTGCTCAATTTCTTCTTTTTTATTTACTGGCTGCTCCGCGGTTCCTGGTATGTGTTTTTGCCGCTGGCTGTCGTAGGCCTGGGTTGGAACCACTACGGCCGCCTGGTTGCCATCAACTGGGAGCAGGAACCGCCGCAGGGAGCCAAAACACTGCAGGTGCTCAGCTTCAATGTGCACATCTTCAATGCCTATGAAAAAATTGTGCAGGGGGTGCCACAGGTATCCACAGATATGGTAGATTGGATCGCCACGCATCCGGCTGATGTATTCTGTCTGCAGGAATTTTACAGCCGCGTCAACTCCAGTGAGTTCAATAATTTTAACCGCATCGGCAAGCGGTACGACCGGTATGTGTTTGCATCCACCTACCAGGGGGATCGTATCAAAGCTGACCTGGGCATTGCCATCTTCTCCCGGTATCCGATCATACAGGGCAATACCATTTATTTTCCGAACACGCCCAGGCGCAGCGCCAACCGCGCCGCCTGGGTAGACGTGAATGTGAAGGGTGATACGATCCGAATCTACGCCGTACATCTGCAGTCGATGAGCATCAAGGCGGAAGACATTGAAAACACGTACTCTGCCATAGGAGACGAGGCAAGTTTTAAGAAGGAAAGCCGAAACCTGGCGCGCCGATTGCGGATGGGTTTTAAAGAACGTGCCCTGCAGGTGCAGCAGTTGCTGGAACATGTGCGTACTTCGCCTTACCCGGTGATCGTGAGTGGCGACTTTAACGACATCCCGTTCAGCTATACCTACCAGGAACTTGTAAAAGAACTGAACAATTCATTTGAAGAAGCTGGCAATGGGGTCGGGGCTACGTACAACGGACCACTGCCTTTTCTGCGTATTGATAACCAGTTTTACAGCGAAGGGCTGGAAGCGTACGATTTCAAAACACATTACGAGATGGGCCTGTCCGACCACTTTCCGATATCGGCCACGTATGTCATCCAGCCGAAGGGGGATGAATAGGCGGTCAGGGATACAGGTATAATTCGTAGTTTTGCACGGCAGCCTGCCAACCTGAGCGATGGCACTTTTCATGAATTTTAACAGAAGGAGCTCCTCAAAGGCGTTCTTTGGTAAAATATACCATGCAACATACACTGAACCTCTATAATACGCTTACGCGAAAAAAAGAATTATTTGAGCCCCTGCATGCCCCTTTTGTAGGGATGTATGTCTGCGGCCCGACTGTGTACGGGGAACCGCATCTGGGCCACGCCCGCAGTGCCATTACCTTCGATGTGCTGTACCGCTACCTCAAGTACCTGGGTTATAAAGTGCGCTACGTACGCAACATAACCGATGTGGGCCATCTGGAGAATGACGCCGACGAAGGTGAAGACAAGATCCAGAAGCGGGCGAAGCTCGAGCACCTGGAGCCCATGGAAGTGGTGCAGCACTATACCAACGTATACCTGCAGGACATGGCCACGCTCAACACAAAGTCACCGGATATCGAGCCCCGGGCTTCGGGCCACATCATCGAGCAGATCCAGATGATCCAGGAGATACTCGACAACGGCATGGCCTATGAGGTGAACGGCTCGGTCTACTTTGACGTGCCTGCTTATCACAAAGACCATAACTATGGCAAGCTCTCGGGCCGCATCATCGAAGACCTGCTGAGCAACACCCGCGAAACGGAAGGGCACGGGGAAAAGCGCTCACCGCTGGACTTTGCCCTTTGGAAAAAAGCCTCGCCGTCGCACATCATGCGCTGGCCATCACCCTGGAGCGACGGTTTTCCGGGCTGGCACCTGGAGTGCTCGGCCATGAGCCGCAAGTACCTGGGCGATACCTTTGATATACACGGTGGCGGGCTGGACCTGATGTTTCCGCACCACGAATGCGAAATAGCGCAGAGCCAGGCCAGCAACAGCCATTCCGATGCAGCCCGCTACTGGGTGCACAACAACATGATCACAGTTAACGGCCAGAAAATGGGCAAGTCGCTGGGCAACTTCATCAACCTGAGCGAGCTCTTCAGTGGCAATCATACCATGCTGGAGCAGGCCTACAGCCCGATGACGATCCGCTTCTTTATCCTGCAGGCCCACTACCGCAGCACGCTGGACTTCAGCAACGAAGCGCTGCAGGCCGCCCAAAAAGGGTATAGAAAACTGATGAACGGCATGCGTGTGCTGGAGAAGCTCGAGTACCCGGAAGAAGGTATAGCTACCCCGGACGAAAAGCTCAACGAGGAACTGCTGAAGCTGACCGAGGATTGCTTCCGGGGCCTGAACGACGACCTGAATACGGCCCGTACCATTGCATCCTTGTTCAACCTGCTCAAAAAGATCAACAGCCTATACCTGGGGCAGCTGCCCATCGGTTCCCTGACCAGGGGTACGTTCGATACCATCCGGACTGCCTATACCGGGCTGGTGGTGGATGTGCTGGGGTTGAAAGAGGAACCTTCGGGTGGTGTGGAGGACATGCTGGACTTGGTGCTGGGCTTTTACAAAGAGGCCAAAGAATCCAAGGCTTACGATAAAGTAGACGCCATCCGGGCAGAACTGAAAAAGCAGGGAATCGTGATCAAAGACTTAAAAACCGGAATTGACTGGGCTTATGAAGAATAATATGAAATGCCTGGCCATCCTATTGCTTAGCTCGATGAGCCTCAACAGCTGCGACTCGACAGACAAAACCGAAAGCAATGAAAAAGCACGTGTGGAAGAAGAGGCGGCTACCGTACAGGCGCCGGCTTTCAATGCAGATTCAGCTTACTATTTTGTAGAGCGGCAGGTGGCCTTCGGACCGCGCGTACCCAACACAGCCGAACATTACAAGGCAGGGGAGTGGCTGATCGAAACGCTGCGCTCCTATGGAGCCGAGGTACAGGTGCAGAGTTTCCAGGCAAAAGCCTTTGATAGCAAGATGCTCAACCTGCGCAATATCATTGCGACCATCAACCCGGGAGCAGCCAAGCGTGTGGTGCTGGCCGCCCACTGGGACACGCGACCTTTCGCTGACAAAGACGACCAGAACCAGGACAAGCCGATACAAGGTGCCAATGACGGCGGTAGCGGCGTGGGCGTGTTGCTGGAGATAGCGCGCACCCTGCACACGGCAGAGCAGAAGCCAGGTATAGGTATAGACATCATCCTGTTTGACGGGGAAGATTACGGGCAGCCGGACGAAAGTGATTTTCCGTACCAGAACGATACCTGGTGCCTGGGTTCGCAGTATTGGAGCAAGAACAAACATGTGCCCAACTACAAAGCCCAGTATGGCATCCTGCTGGACATGGTCGGAGCCGAAAATGCGAAGTTTGCGCGGGAGGGGACCTCGATGCAGTATGCCCCTAACATCGTGGACAAGGTATGGCGTGCGGGCAACAAGATCGGCTATTCCGACTACTTCAAGTATACCAAAGCACCGGCCATCACCGACGACCATTTCTATGTCAATACAGTAGGCGGTATTCGCATGATCGATATCATCGAGTATAACATGGGCGCAGCCGACGGCGATTTCTTCGGTCCCTACCATCACCGCCATACCGACACCATGGAGATCATCAGCCCCAACACCCTCAAAGCGGTAGGGCAGACAGTGCTGCACGTGTTGTATAACGAGTAGGCTATACCTTTACCTCACATAAAAAAAGGACACCGTTGGGGGTGTCCTTTTTTTATGTGAGGTAAACGGTGGTTTTACTGCCGACTCACGACGTTATCCTGCCCCATTCTTTCTACCGTTACCTGCGCGAATTCCTGCGACGCATTCTGAAGATCAGAAGGGTTGTATGTGCTGGACTGGGCCGACCACACCAGGTTTTCAGTCTCTACGTCGTAGAGGTTTGCCTCCAGGAAATAGATTTTATCCTCTGTGTAATACCCCGGATCGTACATCATCGGGGACCAGTAAGTATAATAACCGCTGAACCTGCCATACCATCCAAAGCGGGTGATGGGGGCATAGGTATAGTTGCCGGGTACGTAGCGCGTCTCTTTTTCCTGGTCTACCAACGCCACCGTCATGATACCGTCGTAGCCATTGCTTCTCACTTTTTCCATGATCGCATTCACATCCGGGCCATTTTCGCCTGAAGAGGTGGGAGGGAAGAGCTCGATGCTCTTGGCCGCTGTTACCCCCTGCTTCTGCAGTTGTGCCTGCAGGTCATTCTCCACTTGCTGCCTGGCCACGACATTATTTGTCATAGCCACGATGACCAGGTTGTTGTATTGTTTGGAAGCTGCTTCCGGGCTCTTCCATGCACCCGTTATCTGGGTAGAAGGGGCGCAGCCCTGGAAAGCTATACTGACCAGAAGAGCTGCGGCGATCGCAAAAAGCGTTCTGTATGGTGGATGGATAAGAAGTTTCATAGCGTGTCGGTATAAGGTTAAGCCTGCTTCTAGATACGTTACTAAGGATGTAAAGTATTAATTTAAAGGTATAATTTTGTGTTTATGCGTGCTGTCGGAGCGTCCTCTATTCGGGTACAGGACCGAAACAGGCTAATTTAAGCGGCTTAGGTGAGATGCCTCCAATAGTTGTGCTGTAACAGATAAGCTCCTAGCACCCTTTCAGAGCCGCCTGCCTGCAAAGCAGGCGAGCGTTTGTAGCTAAAGCTATACCTGTTGCAGCAACCTTTTTCAGGAGTTAAAGTATTGTCTGTGAGCATACCGGCTGACTGAAAGTGCTTGCTTCTTCCTTGTCCCGAAACCCGTTTGTAGAGTATGGTTTTCCAACATTTTCCGTAGGTATAGGTAAAGCAGGACGTCAGGTAGTATGAGCGTAGGATGAATTTTCATCTTCATATCTTCACATGAGTAGCACGTGTTCCATATTCCCTTTATTAACTGATAAAAAGAATGACGTACGAAAACATCCTTTCCCTATTGGGTGCTGAAGCAGAAGAACTGTTGCAGTATGAAAGCAAAACTATTTCCAAAGAGCTGATCCATGCCCCGGGCCCGGACTTTGTGGACAGAATCTTTGTGCAGTCGAACCGTAGTCCGCAGGTATTGCGCAGCCTGCAGCAACTGTTCAATCACGGCCGTTTAGGTGGTACCGGTTACCTGTCCATCCTGCCGGTAGACCAGGGTATCGAGCACACGGCTGGTGCCTCCTTTGCGCCCAACCCGATCTATTTCGATCCGGAAAACATCATCAAACTAGCCATGGAAGGCGGTTGCAATGCAGTGGCTACCACTTTCGGCAACCTAGCCATGATGTCGCGGAAGTTTGCGCACCGCATTCCGTTTGTGGTAAAGATCAACCACAACGAGCTGATGACCTATCCCAACAAGTATGACCAGATCATGTTCGGGTCTGTGGATGAGGCCTGGAACCTGGGCGCAACGGCCGTAGGCGCCACGATCTATTTTGGTTCGGAAGAATCTTCGCGCCAGATCATCGAGGTGGCAGAAGCCTTCGAAAGAGCACACCAGCTAGGTATGGCAACCATCCTCTGGTGCTATACCCGCAACAATGCCTTCAAGAAAGATGGGGTAGACTATCACGTGGCCGCCGACCTGACGGGGCAGGCCAATCATCTGGGGGTAACGATCCAGGCCGACATCATCAAGCAGAAACTGCCGGAGAACAACGGGGGCTTCAAAGCCATTGGTTTTGGCAAGTATCACGAGAAAATGTACACCGAACTGACGACCGATAACCCGATCGACCTCACCCGCTACCAGGTGGCCAACTGCTACATGGGCCGCGCCGGGCTGATCAATTCCGGTGGCGAGTCCAAAGGCGAATCGGATCTGACAGATGCCGTACGCACGGCGGTGATCAACAAGCGCGCGGGCGGTATGGGCCTGATCTCCGGCCGCAAGGCGTTCCAGAAAGATATGAAAGCAGGAGTGGAACTGCTGAACGCCATTCAGGATGTTTATCTGGCAAATGATATTACACTTGCATAAGCTGTAGCAGAACTGCTGATAATTAACTAATTTTATGGCCTGCTTTAGAAATGCTCTTTTCAGGAGCATACCGGAGCAGGCCATATTGTTTACTATGCTGCTGTAAATTAGGTGTTTACCGCGTATGGCACGATAACCTTTTAATGTGCTGCAAGCACGACGGAAATTATATATGATGCCTTGGTTTAAACGAGTAGAGAAAGGAATTAGCACGCCGACAGAGGAGAAAAAAGAAACTCCCGACGGACTGTGGTACAAGTGCCCCGAATGTAAGACTGTTACCAGCATGACGGAGCACCGGAAAAACCTGAATACGTGTGTGAAGTGTAATCATCATGATCGTATAGGCTCCAAAGAATATTTTGCTATTCTGTTTGATGACAATAAGTTCACTGAGCTGGATGAGAACATGACCTCGGGTGACCCCCTGAATTTCGTTGACTCCAAACCCTACCCGGATCGTACTGTGGCGACGCAGCGCAAAACAGGGCTCAAGGATGCCGTGCGCACAGCGTATGGTAAGTCGGGTGGGATCGATATCACCATCGCCTGTATGGACTTTGCCTACATCGGCGGCTCCATGGGCTCGGTGGTAGGCGAGAAGATCGCCCGGGCCATAGACCATGCCCGTAAAACCCGCACTCCGTTTATGATGATCTCCAAGTCAGGAGGTGCCCGTATGATGGAAGCAGGCTTTTCGCTGATGCAGATGGCCAAGACTTCTGCCAAGCTGGCCTTGCTCTCCGAAGAAAGACTTCCCTACATTTCGTTGCTGACAGATCCGACTACGGGCGGGGTAACTGCTTCTTACGCCATGCTGGGTGACTTCAACATTGCGGAGCCTGGTGCTCTTATTGGTTTTGCCGGCCCACGCGTTATCAAAGAAACCATTGGCAAGGATCTGCCAAAAGGCTTCCAGAGCGCTGAGTTTGTGTTGGAGCACGGCTTCCTGGACTTTATCGTGGACCGTAAGGAATTGAAGCAACGCCTGAGCGACCTGCTGGGTATGCTGGCTTCCACGAACCCTGAAAACGGGGAAACTGCCAAGATCCGCAAAACAGTGAAGTCTTCTTAGAATTGCATCGGAATACTTAAAATACACAGAAGGCCTGCTATGCAAGTGTAGCAGGCTTTTTCTTTGATCAGAGCACCTGCAACAGGTATAGGACAGGGCAAGAGCCGGATTTGATTTAAACTTTTTCGCTCAGCAGAAGTAATAGTTTGCTTAGAGCACAATATTGTGCCTATGTTTGGCATTAGTATTGCGAAGGTTGCTAACGGTGCAGTTTTGTATCCCGCTTTTGAATAATACTAGCTTAAAACCAATTAAAAATTTACACATTTTTGACCCTATGAAATTAGTAAAACTATCGTTGACATCATTTCTTGCAGCTACTATGCTGTTCACTTCCTGCCAGACCACAGCGCCAACAACCTCTGGTACAGGTGATACATCTACCGCTACTGGTAATACAACCGGCACCAGCACAACAACCCAGGATAAGCCAGGTATGAAAAAGACCACGAAAGGTGGCCTCATCGGTGCCGGCTCCGGGGCAGTGATCGGTGGTGTGATCGGTAACAGAATGGGTAACACGGCTGCAGGCGCTATCATCGGTGCTGCTGTAGGTGGTGCTACCGGCGCTGTGATCGGCCGCAGAATGGACAAGCAGGCAGAAGAACTGGAGAAGAGCATGGAAAATGCGAAAGTAGAGCGTGTAGGCGAAGCCATCCGTGTTAACTTCGATTCAGGAATCCTGTTTGCTGTGAGCTCTGCTGAGCTGAGTGCAACTGCCAAAAAAGATATAGACGGACTGGCAGAAACCCTGAAGAAGTACGAAGGCACGAACATCATCATCGAAGGCCATACCGACAACACCGGTAGCCGCGAGCTGAACCAGGGCTTGTCGGAGCGCCGTGCGCAGGCTGTAGCCAACTATGCCCGTACACGTGGCGTGGATGCATCCCGTATGCAGGCGAAAGGCTATGC
>NZ_JSYF01000139.1:0-8506 GCF_054824225.1 Pontibacter sp. HJ8 | reverse complement strand
CCTATACCGGCGTGCAGTTGGTATAGAGAGTGAATAAGGATTGAAAAAGCCTCTGCTATAGGTATAGCAGAGGCTTTTTTAGTTCTATACTTTAGTTAGGTCTTCGGCTACTGATACTTGCTCGGATAGGGAATGCTGCGGGCCTTGATCCGCCCCTTAGTCAACACTATCGCTTCCCCGGCATCGTTGTAGAGCCTGCAGTTGAACACAGCGTCCGTCTCATATTGGTAGATTTTGCTCTTGATGGGCTGGTGTGCTGTCACCTCAAAGCGGCTGCCGGACTGGTCCTGGCTTCCTCTGTTCGTAGACCAATCAACCCCATTAACATCCGTGTACAGAATCACCACTCCGTTTGCATCCCGGTCTGTGGCATCTTTCGCAAAGGGGTACTCGCCCACCTGATACAGACCTTTCTCATAAGAATTATCCGCAGAGCAAACCCGGGCATACCGCTGAATGGTTACCTGGAATGTATCCTTCAGCTTTGTATTGGTTTTACTCACATCATGGTACTTCCCAATGATCATGGTGGCGCGATTTAAACAAAAGCCGTCTCCTGAAGTTTTACCTGTCGAGCCAAAGTTGAAGTAACCATCCTTCCCTTCCCTCAAAACTACCGCTTGTCCATCCAGCTCTGCTTCAATGGCATATCTATCATCCACGCCTTCGCTCAGCGGTTCGTCCTCTTCTTTGTCGCAGCTGCTGAAGCTGAAAGCAGCGAATAAGGCAAGTGTCAGGATTCTCAATGTTTTCATGATGGCTATCAATTTAGTTGGAAGGTATAGATTAACAATTATCTATATACCACAAACTTAATACCACCTTTCCCTGACCAAGTGAAGGGCCTATAGAAGTTTTAAATCGTGCCGGATGAAGTAGTCCAGCGTAAACTTGGGATTGGCCGGGATAGTCGTGTTCTGCTCCGTGCGTAGCACCAGCTCGTAATTCCCTTCATTGAAGGGTTGGTAGAAACTTATATTCGCATCTGAGTAGGGCAGCTGGGTATAATTAACCCCAATAAGCTCGGCCAACTCAGCCATGCTGTAGTCCTGCTCTCCTAATAGCTCGTCGATCGAAATCCCATCAAAATTTCTTTGCTGCAGGTAATCTGCCGCCACGTTCGCTATTTCAGAAGAAGAAATATAGGGCAACCTCAGATCAGGGTGGTAGGGTGTGTTGATGCCCCAGTTCAGGTTCTCGAAGAAGTTGGCGCAGCGCAGGTGCTTCACGGCTATATCTTGCACCTTGCTCAGCTCCTGCTCAAAGCGAATCAGGCTGGTATAGCTCCCACTGCGCTTCAGCGTAGCGTTGCTGATGTTCACCACATGCTTTACCGGGCTATCCTGCAGCAGCCTCACCAGGCGTGCTGCCGCGGCTTCAGGCGTTGCCAGCGCAGTATCCGGAACTGTACAGAACAAGGCAGTAGCTTTGCTGAGGCTATGATGCAGGAAACCGTCGTCGTGGAAATCTCCTTCCAGTAACTCTGCTTTCTCCTCAAAAGCACACAGGTGTGTCGCATCACGCGCCACCAGACCAACCGGTATACCTCTTGCGATGAGCTCTTGCGCTACTTTGCCGCCCAGGTTGCCGGAAGCGCCAAGTACCAGGATATAGTTCTCTGATGTCATACCATTCAGCTTATTTATGCACAAAATTAAGTTCTTGGATGGAAGAGAAGAAAGCCATCAGCTAAAGAGCCAACCAGCACGGATATGCTACAGTTTTACGCGCTCCGCCAGGTCATAGACCGCCTGAACAAATCTGCTCCAGCTAAAGCGCTGCTTATACCTGCTGATATTGCGTGCGTAAGCTTCGCCCTTGCCCGAGGTATAAAAGTCAGCTATAGCCGCTGCTATTGCCTCAGGATACGGTTCTACCACATAGCCCACCTCCCCGTGCGGCACCAATTCTGAAAGCCCTCCTACCCTGGTTACCACCATCGGTTTGTCGAAGTGATAGGCTACCTGCGTCACCCCGCTTTGCGTGGCATGCTTGTAGGGCTGCACCACCAGGTCAGCCGCACAAAAGTAATGGCGCACCTCTGCATTGGGTATAAAATCAGCCCGCAGCACCAGCCGGTCCTGCAGGTCCAGCTTTTGAATCAGCTCCAGGTAGGGGGCGGCATCTTCGTAGAACTCTCCAGCCACTAGCAAGCGGATGTCGGTGCGCCCTTTCAGCGCCGGTTCTGCCATGGCCTGCAGCAACAGGTCCAGGCCTTTGTAGGCGCGGATAAATCCGAAGAAAAGAATGTAGGTATAGCTGGGGTCCAGATCCAAGGCCTGGCAGGCTTCCAGCTTGCTTTCTGCAGCACCGAAGTTATCGTAGAGCGGATGCGGCAGGTATACGTTGGGCTTATCCGGTTCGAAGCGCTCCAGGTCCTGCTGCACAGAACGCGACATGGTCAGGAAACCGTGGCAGGAGCTCAGGAAGTATTTTGTCAAGGGAACATCCCCGGGTCGCTTCTCGTGCGGCACTACATTATCGGTGATCGCCAGCAGGCGGCTATACCTGTTGCGCCGGATGATGCGCGCTATCGTGCCCAGCGCAGGGCCCATAAAAGGCAGCCAGTAGCGGAAAATAACCAGGTCAGGGCGCTGTCTGCGGATATAATTGCCCGTCCGGATCCAGCTGATGGGATTAATGGAATTGATCAGTACGTTGATGGTGAGCCCCGCAGGAGCAGGCTCCTCGCTGTACTGACTCTTGCCCGGAAAAAGAAAGGAAGGATATTGCAGGCTGAAAGTCACGATCTCTACTTCGTCCCCTGCCTCCTGAAAAGCATAAGCCAGGCGCTCATTGAAAGTAGACATCCCCCCGCCTCTCAGCGGATGAGCAGGCCCCACAATCACCACGCGCCTGGCCATTATTTCTTGATTAAGCCTACCCGGTCCCGGATCAGGTATTCGTTCTTTCTGCTGGAAGTCATCGATATCATCTCGGCCAGGAAACCTGCCAGAAACAACTGCACTCCCAGTATGACGGCAACCAGTGACAGGTAAAACAGCGGCTGGTCCACCACATCCCGCACACGACCGTTGGGGTATAGCCCGAAGACCTTCTGCAGGATCAGCCACATGGTAATGCCCAGACCGATAAAAAAGGACAGCGTGCCGAGTGTGCCAAAAAAGTGCATCGGGCGCTTCTTGAAGCGGCTCACAAAGGTAATGGAGAGCAGGTCCAGGAAACCGTAGACGAAGCGTTCCAGGCCAAATTTCGTCGTGCCATACTTCCGCTCCTGGTGCTGTACCACTTTTTCCCCGATACGGGTGAAGCCGTACCACTTGGCCATAACAGGTATGTAGCGGTGCATTTCGCCGTGTACCTCAATACTCTTCACAACCAACTGGCGGTAAGCCTTCAGGCCGCAGTTAAAGTCGTGCAGTTGGATCCCCGACAACTTGCGGGTAGCAGCATTGAATAATTTTGTAGGTATGGTTTTACTGACAGGATCAAAGCGCTTTTGTTTCCAACCTGAAACCAGGTCAAAATTCTGATGCTTGATCATGTCATACAGGGCAGGAATCTCTTCGGGGCTATCCTGCAGGTCGGCATCCATCGTGATCACCACTTCGCCTGCACAGCGTTTGAAACCTTCGTTCAGGGCTGCAGACTTGCCATAATTGCGGTTAAAGCTGATGCCTTTCACCGTATTGTCGTCAGCACTTATCTCGGAGATCACATCCCAGGAGCGGTCAGTGCTGCCGTCATCTACTAAAATAATCTCGTAGGTAAAGCTGTTGGCGTGCATCACACGCTTGATCCAGCGTACTAGTTCAGGCAGCGATTCCTCTTCATTGAGAAGAGGAACCACCACTGAGATATCATAAGGGTATTGCATGTTTTTACTCGAACTCCGGTCGATTGTGCTTCATAATAGCAGAGACAACGAGGGAAATGATAAAGCCGATCACCAGATAGCCGACAATGGACCAAACGAACATCATGACAGGGCTGGAGAAGGACTCACCCATGCTGATGGCCTGCTCTATCTGCTCATCGTCCATGCCTCTTTCTTCTAACTCAATGCGCTGCTTGTCCATCATATTGGTCCGGAAATCAGGATCGATAAAGGAGGTATACACAAACATAAACAGGCCCCCCAGCACACCGAATGCCAGCGAAACCAGCGTACCGAGTCCCAGGCCCTGTCCATAGGACATGTAGCCATAGTTTTGCTTCTTGTAATCCTTCATGGCCATCACCATCGCCCCGATCAGGATCAGGTAGCCCAGTGAGCCTATCCAGCCGCTTACGTCTATACCTGCAATTAGCAGGACAGCGGTGAAAACGACAGAAATCAAGGCACCGATCAGGCCATACTTGAGGGCTACAGATGTTACAGAGGGTTGATTCTCAGCTACAGAGGGTTGGTTCTCAGTCATAGTGTGTTTGTTGATATAAGGTATAACAGTTTATTTTCTAAAAAAAACCGCCGCGACAACTGAAAATATCCCTCCCGCAAACATTCGCCTCACAAAATCATCGGCTGCTAACATACTTGGTGTAATCGAGTCAAGCGCCTGAAAGCCCTGCTCGTAAATGCGCTCGCCCATGATCCGGATCTGCTCTTCTCTTGTCTCCTCCAGCAGCGCTTTGGTCTCGGCAATGTGCTGCTGTACCAGTTCGGGCCCTGCCAGGTAGATCATCAGGTATACCAGCATCGATGTGCAGAGCGCTGTATAAAACGTAACCGCCAGGCTCACCCGCATGCCTTTCCAGAAGCCTACCTCCGCATCATGAAAGCCTTTGAAATATTTCAGGCCCAGGAAAATGAAAACAGGTATAGGTAAGTAACTGAAGCGCCCTGCTTCGCCAAAAGGATTATAGTTCAACAGATACAGCGCCAGCATAATGACAAAACAGGCTAACCCGCATAGCACCCCGTAGCGTACCCCAACTCTTACTATCGTTTGATTCAGCATCTGTGTCTTGCTTCCGGAACAGGTATAGCACCTGAATCGGAATATAGCTATAAATATATTAAAAAGAATGATTCAGTACTAACTGTCCTTTGTTGATAATGCCCACAACTTTTCCGGTGAGTTCCTGCCCCAGGAAAGGTGAGTTTTTGGATCTGGATTTTGTAGCTTCCTGTGTCGGGGTCCACCGCAGTTGCGGGTGGAACAAGGTCAGACAAGCCTGCTCTCCAGTTGCTATATCAGGTATAGGCAGGTGCAGGATGTTACGTGGGGCTATCGTGAACTTTTCGATGAGTGTTTCCAGGGGAAGAGCACCTGCCAGCGCCGTATGGGCTACTGCAAAGGCTGTTTCCAGGTTGATGATCCCAAATTCTGCCAAGTCAAATTCCAGTTTTTTGCTTTCGGTGTCCTGCGGCTGGTGTGCGGAAACTACCGCGTCGATCGTTCCGTCCTGCAGCCCCTGCTTGATAGCGGCGACATCTTCTGCTCTCCTGAAAGGAGGCGCTACTTTGTAGTTGGTGTCAAAAGCAGCCATAGTATCATCGGTATACGCCATCTGATAACTGGCTACGTCGCATGTTACCTGCAGTCCTTCGGCCTTGGCTTTCCGGATGGCTTCTACTGAACCGGCACTCGAGATAAGGGAAAAGTGCAGGCGGCCACCGGTATAGGCAAGCAGCTGCAGATCCCGTGTCACCATTACTTCTTCTGCCAGCGCGGGTATACCTTTCAAGCCGAGGCGGGTGCTCGTCTGCCCTTCATGCATCTGACCATACTCCGTCAGGCGGGCATGCTCCGGACGGTTCATCAGCAACCCGTCGAACAACTGCAGGTATTGCAGCGCCTTCACCATCACATCGGCTCCCTGTACGGGTTTATGGCCATCCGTAAAAGCGACAGCGCCGGCTCGCTGCAGATCGATCATCTCGGTCAGGTCTTTGCCTTGTGTGTCTACTGTTACTGCCCCTGCCGGCAATAGGGTAACCGGTAATCCGGCTGATCGGGAGCGGAGGTAACTAACGGCGCCCTTGCTCTGCACCACTGGTTCTACGTTCGGAAGGCACAGTACATCCGTGAAACCACCTGCGGCAGCAGCAGCTGCCAGCGACTCCAGGTCTTCTTTGTATTCCAGGCCGGGTTCACCCACCGTGGCATACATATCCACCCATCCGGACGAGACACACAGGCCGTCCAGGTCCAGGGTCTGGTCAGCGTCCTGGTGGTCGGTACCTATGTAAGTGATGGTACCGGCATCGATCAGGATGTTCTGGCGTTGTAAATGGAATTCTGAACCGGGGTGATAAATCTGAACTGCTTTGAGAAGTATCTTCATGTTAGAGGAATCTGATTAGCGCAATTTCTGCCATCAAGAAAATCAGACACAATATTAGGCAATATTTCCAAAGCTTAACGCCAAAAAATCGTTTTTCGAATTCTCCCTTCACAGAAAAAGTATCTCCATAGGCATACACATGTACGTTCTCCTGATCCGCTCCTGCAAAATGTTTAAGCTCGGAGGGGCTATACTGCTCCAGAAACGACTCTGACTTGTCGTAGTTGAAGGCAAATGAAGTTACATCTATTTCGTTGAGGCGCAAGGTATAGAATCCGGCCTCTGCCATATCAGCGGGTGTCGTAAAGATGAGCCGGCCACCCCGCACCTGCTGCTCGGGTATGAATTCGGCACTATCTCTGACTAATTTATAAATGCCCTCTCTGCCCCCTTTTTCTACTACCGGTACACTGATAGTACCTCCACTCAGCCTGTAGGCGATCTGCTGCTCCTGCCTGTAACTGCTGATGGCTAACCGGTACATGACCGGTACAAAGAGCGCATGACTAATCAACTCATTCTGAGCCTCCTGCAGCGGGGCGGCCATCAGGTATACCTGCCCTTGTCCTCTGTCAAACCGTGAAAGAAACGGAGCGCCCCCTCTATACTTCAGGATATCGGACGAAGAACGCGACCATACCAGGCTTCTGACAGCTGCCGGCATCTGCATTTTGGTATCATAATCCGAAAAGATACTTCTGAAGAAAGGATTGCTCTGATCCGGAGCCAGCAGTGCCGTCCTGGGCGCATTGGGAGCAGTGGCAGTATAAGATGCCGGTATAGCCAGTGCCTGCATCAGGGCCGTATAGCTGCTGCTTTGGCTGGAAGTACCCGGTATGACCACTACACTCCCACCTCCCTTCACAAAGTCTGCTATGGTGGACACAAGAGTCGATGGAATCTCTTCCAGCCCCTGCAGCACGATCAGGTCGGAAGTACCTAACCGGGAGTAATCGATGTTTCCGGTTGTAAAACGTGTGGTCTGAAAGAGCGGCTCATTGCTGTAAAGCCTTTGCAAGGGACTGCTGACACTGTTGGTCACTTCCGTGATCTTAATATTACCGGAAGGAGCCAGCACAAAATAATACGCATTGTCGAATTCGACCGGATAATCCTCTACCAGAATATAGGCTTCTTTTACGCCTCCTCCACGAGAGCTGAAACCAATCATTGCATCAGTAGCCTGATTAGGCGGCAAGTCTATACTTAGGGCAGCGATCTGCTCCTCATTGATGACAAGCTTTACAGGACAATCTTCAATGGCATTATCGCCGGCATTGTAGAGGCGCACGTGCAGCACATTCTCTCCATTCGATCTGATAAATTCATCTTCCAGGTAAACAGAATCAACAAATACATTGGACGTACTCTCTGCTCTCAGAGGAACCAGGTGATACTGTTTGGTACTATCCAAATGATCCAACATAGCCGGTTGAAAAGAGCTTCGTTGAAAATCAGATAATACAAAGACATGTTCGGAAGAAGGAGCAGCAGGATACAAGGTCACCAGCGGAGGGATAACAGGGCGTGCAGAATAATCGAGTACATCCAGGGCAGTGACGGCTTCAGTAGCTGACACAGTTGCAGCCCGGCTGCTATTCACGTTCGAATTGATACTGATGGCAGCAGTTGAAGGAAATAAATTCAAAATCTGCTTCGCCTGATCAACGGCAACGGTTAATAAAGACAGGTCCTCTTCCTCATGGAGGTTCTGCATACTCAGGGAATTGTCTACAGCAATGGTGACCTGCGATGTATCGGTAGGCGCGCCGGCTTCTGATGCAGGCAGAAAGGGTTGAGCAAAAGCCAAGACAAGAAATATGATAAAGAATATCCTGGAGATAAGTATCAGGACTTCTTTCAGATTCCGCTGACTGGCTGTCAAATCTTTTGACACCTGAATGAACTGCACATTACTGAACTCCACTCTCTTGGCGCGCCGCAACTGAATCAGGTGCAGTATAACAGGTATAGCAATTGCTGCAAGTGCCAGCAGGAAGGATGGGTACAGAAAGCTCATGCAAACAAGTTAGACAGGAAGAAGATTAAATGCAACGTACCAGACACATAATCACATACGCTCAGGAGCAGAAATAGATAGAAGAAGGAGGAAATGACTTCCTTAACAGGTCTACCACGCCTTCATTTAGAAGCCTCTAGCTTCTCCACAAGACTATCTTTCTCAGAGTCCTTCGCTTCCCTTCCCTGCTTCCTCCTGCTGTTCATCATCTTCTTCCCGGGCCAGGGAGGGGGT
>NZ_JSYF01000138.1:0-8807 GCF_054824225.1 Pontibacter sp. HJ8 | reverse complement strand
TTGAATAAAAAGGTTGTTTGCCGCGGATCAATTGCACACAAAGTAACCAACATTTGATGGCTGCGTTATCCCACAATATAGAAAGAAGCGTATACTGAAGTAGCCCTGTTTGCGGGCCCAACAGTATGGTCATACAGAACATAAAATTCACCTTATGCTTGATATAGATAAATTATCACTGAACATACCCGACACCACCAAACCGCGCGTTGTGATCATTGGCGGCGGATTCGGGGGAATAAACCTGGCCCAGAAACTCAAATGCAAAGATTTCCAGGTGGTGCTACTCGACCGGCAGAACTACCACGGTTTCTGGCCACTGCTATACCAGGTAGCCACAGCCGGCCTCGAGCCGGACTCTATTGCGGAGCCGCTACGTAAAATGTTTGGCAGCGATGAATTCCAGGATTTTCACTTCCGGCTGGTAAAGGTGAGCGGCGTCAACCCGATTGCCAAAACAGTCTCCACGCTCGTCGGGGATCTGCCTTACGATTACCTGGTGATCGCGACCGGTACCAAATCCAATTACTTTGGCAACGAAGAAGTAAAGAAAAATGCGTTCCCGCTGAAACAGATACCGCATGCCCTGAACCTGCGCAGCCAGTTGTTGCAGTGTTTTGAACAGGCCAGCATGACCTCAGACCCGGAGCTGCAGCAAGGCCTGCTCAACTTCGTGATTGTAGGAGGAGGGCCTACCGGTGTGGAGACAGCCGGGGCACTGGCCGAAATGCGCAAGCACATCCTGCCAACCGACTACCCTGGGGTAGATTTCAATAAAATGAACATATACCTGGTCGAAGGGATGGATCGGGTGCTGCCGCCCATGTCACCCGAGTCCAGCGCCAAAACGCTCAAGTACCTGCAGGAGATGGGCATCCATGTGAAGTTAAATATCCTGGTCGAATCCTATGATGGCTATGTAGCCACGCTCAAAGGCGGCGAGCAGATCCAGACGCAAACGCTGGTATGGGCGGCCGGTGTGCAGGGCGCCCTGATCGACGGGCTGCCAGCCGAAGCGATTGAACGGGGCCGCATTCTGGTAAACCCCTACAACCAGGTCGTCGGCTTTGACAACATCTTTGCGATAGGCGACATCGCCCTGATGAAAACGGAAAAATGGCCAAAAGGGCATCCGGGTGTGGCGCAGCCGGCCATTCAGCAGGGCAAGCTGCTGGCTAAGAACCTGAGGCGGCTGATCAAAAATGAGAAACTGGAGCCGTTTGAGTATTTTGATAAGGGATCGCTAGCCATCATTGGCCGCAACAAGGCCGTAGCCGACCTACCCAAGAACATCCATTTAGGAGGATTCATAGCCTTTTTTGTCTGGTTGTTTGTGCACGTGATGGCGCTGGTAGGCTTCCGCAACAAGCTGATGGTACTCAGTAACTGGGCTTACCGGTTCTTTACCTACGAGAATGGCACCCGCCTCATCATTCGGCCATTTGTGCGGAAAGGAGACCGCGTCAAGCGGCAGTTTGTAAACAAGTATGATATGGAGTAGGGTTAATTGTTAAATTGTTGATTGTTAAATTGTTTTATAAATATGGCTGGTTAGGTATAGAAGAGAAGCTATACCTTCAATGAAAAGGCCCCCGGATCGAGCTGATCCGGGGCCTTTTTATGTCCCTGTATTTTGGGTACTTATGCTTCCTTATGTCACAAGCTGCGCTGACATCAAGCTTGCGGCATTATAGTGACTTTATAATATAGTTGGAACAGATAAATAGCAGTCCCGGATCCAACCACCCCTGCCCCTCCTTTTCTAAGGCGGGGAGCCTGCTGTTACTGCTGGAAAGGTATAGGCGTTGTAGCTGTCGTTCCCTGTAGGTGCACGATTATCATCCCCCTTCCCCCTTCCAAGAGGGACTTTCTGCTACTGCTGTTCATCAGGTATAAGCCCTGTAGCAGCAGGTATAGCGGGCAGGTATAACGAGCAGGTATAGCAAGACATCCTTACAACTTCTACTACAAAGCAAAGACATCTGCCATGTGCATTACTTGACGCTCCACTGTTCGAGCGGTCAGCGAGTTTGGAGCGTCTTGACTTTTTTGCTTACTTTGGGGATAGGGGCCCTCGATTTTTGTCAAGAAAAAAAGTGAGGCCCGGCTGGCCAAGCCAAGCGATGAAACAACGGCAGGTTGGAGTCTGATGAAGCTAAAGCTACACAGCAGGTATAGCAGCACAGGTATACCTGAAACAAAACATCCCTGGATTACCTAAAATCCAGGGATGTTTTGTTTAATTCCCCTGAGGGATAGAGCTCTGACTCTACTTATAGCTTACTTCACAGAGCTGCCATTGCTTGCCTCACGCTGCTGCTGCATCGGATTTGGCTGCTGGCGGTTCTGCTTGAAAATATCGAAGCGGGAAGGAGCCATACGGCGCGGATAGCTGTTGTTCGACAGATCCGTGTCAGCCGTCTGCAGGAGCGGATCCAGCGTGAAGCTGACAACCGGCTTTTCCGTTACAAAAACCTTGGTGATCTCCTCGTTGTTGTAGCGCCAGATCTCAGCCGGTATGTTCACGATCTCATTTGTGCCGTCTTCAAACTCCATACGCACGATCAGGGGCATCACCAGACCGCCCAGGTTCTTGAAGCCTACTTCGTAGAAGTTTAGGCCCGAATCCAGTGCCTTTTTCTCCTGAGGCGACAGGGCCGCATAAAACTTCTGGTACTTCTCCTTGTCGGAGGCAGTTGCTGCCAGCGGGTCGTAGCTGTTGTAGAAGTCCTTCAGTTCGGGTCTTTCGTCCAGGCGGGTTTTAGGTATAGCTTGCAGGTTGCGCTGCTGCGAAAGCGTATGGGGTGCTTTGTTCTGCTCGGCTCGCTTCTGGGTACTTACAAAATCCGGGTTCTGGGAGTCAATGGTATACCACTTCACACCTTCCACCGAAATATCGGTATGGTCCGTAGTGTAGAACCAGCCTCTCCAGAACCAGTCCAGGTCCACGCCGGAAGCGTCCTCCATCGTACGGAAGAAGTCAGCCGGCATCGGGTGTTTGAAGGCCCAGCG
This sequence comes from Pontibacter sp. HJ8, assembly GCF_054824225.1. Lineage (NCBI taxonomy): Bacteria > Pseudomonadati > Bacteroidota > Cytophagia > Cytophagales > Hymenobacteraceae > Pontibacter > Pontibacter sp. HJ8. The sequence goes on along the minus strand of NZ_JSYF01000138.1, from coordinate 5,795 downwards.
GTTGGCATACTCTTTAAATGCGTAATCGAATAACTCACGCCCCATCACTGTTTCGCGCAGAATGTTGAGGGCGGTGGCCGGCTTGCCGTAGGCATTGTTACCAAACTGCAACACCGACTCGGAATTGGTCATGATGGGTACCTGCGTGTTCTTGGCGCTTTTCATGTACTCTACTATATTGGCAGGCTCCCCGCGGCGCGAAGGGTAGTTGCGCTCCCATTCCTGTTCCGCCAGGTACTGCATAAACGTGTTCAGGCCCTCATCCATCCACGTCCACTGGCGCTCGTCCGAGTTGATGATCATCGGAAAAAAGTTGTGTCCAACTTCGTGTATGATCACCGTGATCAGGCCATACTTGGTGTTGGCAGAATAAGTGCCGTCTGCCTCGGGGCGGTAGCCGTTGAAAGAAAGCATCGGGTACTCCATGCCGCCTACCGGGCCGTGCACCGAGATCGCGATCGGGTAGGGGTAGTCGATGGTATGCCGGGAGTATACCTTCAGGGTATGCGCTACCGATTCGGTAGAATATTGTCCCCAGAGCGGGTTTGCCTCCTTCGGGTAGTAGGACATGGCCAGCACGTTTTTGCCGCCCACCTTCACGCCCATCGCATCCCAGATAAACTTACGGGAGCTTGCCCAGGCAAAGTCCCGTACGGCTTTGGCGCTGTATACCCAGGTCTTTTTGTCTTTGGATTTTGCCTTTTCAGCCTGTGTCGCTTCTTCCTGTGTTACGATCAGTGTTGGCTTATCGGCTTTTGCGGCGTCCGCAAAGCGCTTTTGCTGCGCCGAAGTCAGCACCTGGCTGGCGTTCTGCAGCTCACCCGTAGAAGCCACGATGTGGTCGGCCGGTACTGTGATGCTCACTTTGTAGTCACCGAAGGGCAGGGCAAACTCGCCGCTGCCCAAAAACTGCTTGTGCTGCCAGCCGTTCACGTCGTCATACACGGCCATGCGCGGAAACCACTGGGCCATCTCGTAGAGGTAGTTGCCGTCTTCCGGGAAAAACTCGTAACCGCCGCGGCCGCCCAGGGCTTTCTGGTCGTTGATGTAGTTAAACCAGTCGATGCTGAAGGTATAGGACTGCTTCGGCTTCAGTGGCGTTGGCAGGTCGATCCGCATCATGGTGTTGTTGATGGTGTACTTCAGATCCTTGCCGCCACGGTCTTTCACCGCTTTGATCTTGTAGCCGCCGTCAAAGGCCTCGCGGGTCAGGTGCTCTACTGCGGAAGTAGACATCTTGTCCTGCAGCGAACCTGTTTGCGTCAGGTTGCTCATCGACTTGGGTTCGTAGATATTCTGGTCCAGCTGCACCCACAGGTAGCTGAGCACATCCGGGGAGTTGTTGGTATAGGTGATGATCTCAGAGCCGGTAATGGACTGGTTCTCGTCGTTCAGCTCCACCTTGATGGTATAGTCGGCGCGCTGCTGCCAGTACTGGTGGCCGGGTGCGCCCGAGGCAGTACGATAGGTGTTAGGAGTAGGCAGCTCTTGCCCGAGTTGTGCAAACTTCGTGTCCTGGGCCATGGCAGCCAGCGGACCGGCTATCAGCCCGAAGAGTGCCAACCCTCTGATCAGGTTTTTCATTCAGGTATAGGGTGAGTGTAGAAGGTTCGGTTTAAGGTTAATTTTGAAGGCTTCGTGCTTAAAAAATATTGTTTTCCAGGATCATGATCAGCGAAATGCCGGCTGCTGCGCTCGAAAGCACCAGGATCCAGTCCCGCTTTTTGGCCCGGAACAGGTTTAGGATCAGGAAGCCTAGTAGGAGCAGAGCGCCTACGATCAGCAGTTGGCCCAGTTCTATCCCTATGTTGAAAGCCAGCAATTGTTGCCAGGTACTGCCGCTGCGACCCAGCATCGACTTCAGGAAATTAGAAAAGCCCATGCCGTGGATCAGGCCGAACCCAACCGCCAGCAGGTTATGCAGCGACCAGATCGGGTGTTGCCGGGAGGCCGCGCTTTTCATCTTGAAAAAGTTGAGGATGCAGGTAAGCAGTATGGTCACCGGGATCAGGAATTCGATCAGGTCCGCATCAAACCGGATGATGTTGAACGTCGAAAGGGCCAGGGTAATGGAATGGCCGATGGTGAAGCTGGTGACCAGGCCGAGTACCTGCCGCCAGTCACTCAGGGTATAAATGGCGCTCAAAGCCAGCAGGAACAGCATGTGGTCGTAGGCTTTGAAATCAAATATATGATGAAAGCCCAGCTCAATGTAGGTAGCGAAAACCGAAGACAAGTTGGTGGTATAAAAGGTTGTTGTAAAGGCGAAGCTGCAAAGTAATATTTCGGAAGGAGGATTGCAATAGGGTACCTGCCAGATATAACCAGGACCGGATAGGCTAAGTTGCTAGCTTCTGAGACAGGGTAATATAAAGCCTGCAATATAAAACCGTCGGAGGTAGTATGTCATGTTCGGATTTTTCTGTTTCTTAGAGTGATCAGCCAAGGTATACACCAACTTATATGAGATACAGATACAACGATTACGGGAACCGGTCTAGCCTGAGAAAGCTGGCTATGGCAGGAGTAACAGGTATGGCTTTCCTATTCACGGCCTGTAACTCGGGCGGGGGAGAGCAAAATCAAACAGAAGAAGTCGCCACGGATCAAACGGAACAAACGAATGCAAACGCAATGGTATATGTAGGCTCTTATGCCGGCCCCGACCAGGAAGGAATCTGGCTCTACAACCTGAACCCGGAAACAGGTGAACTGGCACGCGTGAAAGGGTTCAAAGCCGGTCCAAATCCTTCTTACCTGGCATTGGATGAAGCCCGGCGCTACCTGTATGCCGTAAACGAAACGGGCGATTACCAGGGCAAAAATAGCGGGGCTGTGAGCGCTTTTGCTGTAGACCGGCAAACGGGCGACCTGACGCTGCTCAACCAGGTGCCGTCGGAGGGCGGCGCGCCCTGCCACATCTCTTTTGGAAATGCTGGTAAAACGGTGCTGGTCGCCAATTATATGGGTGGAAACGTGGCTGCTTTTCCTGTACAGGAAAATGGCTCCCTGGGTGAAACGCAAAGTGTGCAGCAGCACAAAGGAGCAGGTCCGGACAAAGACCGGCAGGAGGCTGCGCATGCGCACTACATCGGCCAAAGCCCCGATAGCAAATATGTTTTTGCAGTTGACTTAGGTATAGACCAGGTGCTGGGTTATCGCCTGGACTCCCGGACAGGAGCGTTATCGCCCAACGAGCCTACTGTTGCCTTTGCAACTAAACCCGGTGCAGGCCCGCGTCACATGGTCTTCCACCCCGGGGGGCGTTACGCCTACGTGATCAACGAGCTTAACTCTACCATGACGGCCCTGGCCTATGACGGTGAAAAAGGCACCTTCTCTGAAGTGAAGTCCATTAGCACGCTGCCAGCCGATTCTAAAGGGGAGAACTCCTGCGCGGCTGTGAAGGTATCGCCCGACGGGAAGTTTCTGTATGGCTCCAACCGCGGGCATAACAGCATCGTGGTATACGCAATAGACGGCAGCACCGGCAAACTGACGCTGGTACAGCACCAGGACACCGGCGGCGACTGGCCCCGTGATTTCACGATCGACCTAACGGGCAATGTGCTGCTGGTGGCCAATGAGCGCTCCAACAACATCGTTACGTATAAAATTGACAAAGCAAGTGGCAAACTAACCCCAACCGGCCATAGAGTGGAGGTGCAGAAGCCGGTATGCCTGCAGGTAGTGCCGGCATTTAGCCAGCAGTAGCGCTGAAGATATAGCAAAAAGATATTACCCAAGCAAAAGGTAGGAAATGGATTAATTTCCTACCTTTTGCCTATGCTACGACACACTGGGCACCGGCGCAATTTCAGGCACAACATCAGGCTGGCGGCACTCCTCTGCCTGACGGCCGGTTTTGTGAACATTGCCGGGCTGCTTGCTTTTGCTGTGCTCACAACCAATGTCACGGGCCACGCCGCTTACTTAGCCGAGAGCATGGCCCAGGGAGATTACCGGTTAGTCCGCATCATTGCCCTCTGGATGTTCCTGTTTTTGCTGGGCGCTTTTGCGTCGAGTTTCTTCATCAGCCGAATCGGCCGGAACCAGGTATTCGCTTATACCCTCCCGATACTTGCCGAGATCATCATACTGGTTCTGAATGCAATCTATGGGAGCAACTATGATGGAAGCAAAGTGATGAAGGAGATGTTTGCGGGTAGCCTGCTTTTTGCCATGGGGCTGCAGAACAGCATGGTCTCCATGATTTCCGGCTCGGTAGTACGCACCACCCACCTGACAGGTATATTCACAGATTTAGGGATTGATCTGGCTACTGCCACGCTACCAGCTGCTATATCGAAGCCCGGGCTAAAGCAACGGATCACGCTCCGGCTGGTCATCATTCTGTTCTTTCTGGCGGGAGCCGTGGCCGGAGGCTACCTCTATCCGCTGCTCCAGTACCGGTTATTTTTTGTGCCTGCCGCTCTTCTGGTCGTCGCCATGTTCTACGACATCTCCCGGGTACGCATCCTCAAAGTTTTGCGGCAGCTCCGGCACCGGCTTGCTGCTTAGGCTGTTTTAAATTTTAGAGCTATACCTGGGTAAGCTATACCTACCTGAGTGCCTGTTGGGTCTGAGCCGAAGCTCTTGCTTTCTGGAAAAACAGCAGGTGATGCTCCAGCGAATTTCCCCAGTAGGCCCAGGAATGTGCCCCCGGCCGCTCCGTGTAATCGTGAGCCACTTTCTCCGCGACCAGGCGGCGGTGCAGTTCGCGGTTATCTTCTATCAGAAAATCATCTACCCCGCAATCGATCACCAGCTGCACGCCGCTTTGTTTGAGCTGCGGCACCATGTTTACAATGGAGTTGGCTTCGTAAAGCGCCAGGTTTTCCTGTTTCGGACCCAATACCGCTTCTATACTAGGCAAGAGGTTCTGTCGCTCTATACCTGCCACATTCAAAGAGCCACTCATACTGCCTGCCGCCAGGTATAGCTCCGGGTGCCGGGCCGCCAGGTATAGCGCGCCGTGCCCGCCCATACTCAGTCCGGAGATAAAGCGGCCATTGCGGTCGCGGATCGTGCGGTATCTGGTGTCGATAAGCTGCACCAGTTCCCGGGCTACAAAGGTTTCGTACTGGCTGGTTTTGTCCACGGGGCTGTCGTAGTACCAGCTGCTGTAGCCGCCGTCCGGAGTTACGATAATGAGCTGGTATTTATCGGCCATCGCCTGAAGCAGCTCTTTTTGGGGCGGCACTTTGAGCCAGTTGCTGAAGTTGCCGCTGTAGCCGTGCAGCAGGTATAGCACCGGGTAGGGGCCGTTCTTTTTCTTCCGGTAGCTGTCGGGCGTCACCACCCCGGCTTTCAATGATTTCTGCATGGAAGGGCTCTGGATGATGAGCGTATCCACTTTGGCGGCTTCGGCAGCCAGCATGCTCAGGCAAAGCAGCAGGAGCAGGAGGTATTTCTTGTACATGCGATGTGTTTGTGAAGGTATAGCTGCTGCAAAATATACATAAAAGGGCAGATGGCGAACGTGTTTTGGGATTTCTTCAGGTATAGCATGCCTGTTTAATCAGGTGAGACTTTGTCACAGGACAAGTAAATATGCGTAATAACGAGGTAGTTTACTGCTTAATATAACTGATTGTAAGAGCTTATGCTGGAAGTGCTGCCGGAAACACAGAATGACCTGCTTGCCGTTCGGGTGAAAGGGGAGCTGACCATCGCGGACTTTGACAAGTACCGCAACAGGCTCCGCGACCTGATGCAGCGCTACGAGGAGGTACACTTGTATTACGAGATGGTGGATGTGAACTGGGTGCAACCGGTTGCCGCCATTGAGAACG
>NZ_JSYF01000137.1:0-6094 GCF_054824225.1 Pontibacter sp. HJ8 | reverse complement strand
GTAAAACAACCGAACAAAGCTAAAGTTACCACCATCCCTTAAAAATCTCACAAAGGTAAGTAAAGTAACCGATATAGCCGTAAAAGCCGGGCTTTCTTTGTCTGAATCATATCGAGGGCCCCTACCCCCAGGATTTACAGGAATTGAGGATTTCAAGTATATTGGTTTCAATCCACTGTAGGGACAGGTCGCGACCTGCCCCTACTGGATGCGTTCTTCCAGTTCCAGGTCCGTCTCCCTTCCGGAAATGGCCATCAGGCCTGCAAAAGTCAGGAAGCCGTTCAGGATCAGGACTTCAAAACCGAACTCATATCCATAAAACCAGTCGGCGGAGTTGGCGCTGATGATGTAGGTGAGGAGCGGGGCTACCAGGCAGATAGCCGGCACAAAACGATCACGCACTGTGCGGCGAGTATAGAGGCCGAAGGTGTAGAGACCCAGCAGCGGTCCATAAGTATAGCCAGCTATTTTTAACACAGTGGTGATCAGGCTTTCGCTGTTCAGCGCCTCAATTGCCAGAATGACAAGCCCGATCAAGACCGAGAAACCCAGGTGCACCATGTAGCGCAGGCGTACCCGCTCGTGCTCGCTCCGATCTTTGAAATTGAGAAAGTCCACGCAAAAGGAGGTAGTCAGGGAAGTCAGGGCAGAGTCAGCGGAGGCATACGCAATGGCAATGATGCCCAGGATGAAGGCGATCCCCACTATGGGCGGGAAATGATTCAGGGCCAGGTAGGGGAATACATCATCGCCGCGGCCCGGCAGAGCGATACCCTTATCGGAGGCATACAGGTAGAGCAAGGCACCTAAGGCCAGCAACAGGATGAATACCACCACCAGGATCAGGCTGAACCAGAACATGTTTTTCTGCGCCTCGCCAAGGTTTTTGCAGCTCAGGTTCTTCTGCATCATGTCCTGGTCCAGCCCCGTCATCGCGATGGTGATAAAGGCGCCCGAGAAAAACTGCTTCAAAAAATAGTCGTTGTCTTTATAATCCCAGTTGAAGACCTGCGAATAGTCGCTGGCCGAGATCGTGTCGACCATGCCCTGGAATCCCAGATTCAGTTCATCCGAAACGATCCAGATACAGGCCGCCACCGCCAGCAGCATGGCAGATGTCTGGAAAGTATCGGTCCAGATGATGGTTTTCATGCCCCCCCGGAAGGTATAGACCCAGATCAGCAGGATCGTGATACCAACCGTGACCGAAAACGGAATGCCTATCTCATCAAACACGGCCAACTGAAGCACGCTGGCCACCAGGAACAGGCGTATAGCAGAGCTCAGCGTGCGCGAAAGCAGGAAGAAAGCAGCCCCTGTCTTATAGGACCAGAAGCCGAAGCGCTGCTCCAGATAGGTATAGATCGAAACTAAGTTGAGGCGGTAATAGAGCGGAAGCAGCACGTTGGCAACCACAAAATAGCCGGCCAGGTAGCCCAGCACGATCTGCATGTACGAAAACTGCATATCCCGCACCATGCCCGGCACCGACACAAACGTCACCCCGGACAGGGTAGCGCCGATCATGCCAAAGGCCACCACATACCAGGGCGACTTCCGGTTCGCCAGGAAAAAGGTGTCGGAGTCGGTGTTCCTACTGGTGAGGAAAGAAATCAGGATGAGTATGCAAAAGTAGCCGATGATCAGGCTGATGATGAGCGTTGCAGACATGAGGAAGGCCGTTGGTAAATTGCCCTGTCAGGACAGGCCTGCAAATATAGCACGCAGGATTGATTTTCGGACTACGCCAGCTCCTGCAACAGCACCTGCTCCCCAATGGCAGGTATACGCAGCCCGCGGATCATGCCCGCTGCAGCGATCTGCTCCAGCAGCCGAACCGGCTCGCCCGGCGGCTCATCTGACAGGTCGAAGGTGCCGTAATGCATCGGAATAAAGGTGCCGCCGCGCAGCACGTTGTAGGCTCGCACCGCCTCATGCGGATTCAGGTGGCTCTTCTGCATCAGGAAGTTCGGTTTGTACGCCCCGACCGGCAGCAGGCAAACGTCCATCGGACCAAAGAGCTCCTGTATCTCTTCAAAATGCCCGTTGAAACCGGTATCCCCGGCAAAATACAGCTGCCGGTCGCCGGACTTGATCAGAAAGCTTCCCCACAACACCTTGTTCATGTCAAAGGCACCGCGTCGGTGCCAGTGCGAGGCGGGCAGAAAATAAACTTCGATCCCCTGGGGTGTCATGTCAAACTTCTGGTACCAGCCTGCCTCCTGGTAAGGGAGATGCGGCTCGGCACTCCGCAGCAAGTCTCCTGCCCGTAGGGGAGCGAGTGCTTTCAGGGTGGGGTTGTGCTGGTAGAGGGTATGGATGGATCTGGAGTCGAGGTGGTCGCGGTGCCCGTGTGAGAGCAGCAGGAAATCTATACCTGTCAGTTGCTCCGGGTTGCAGGGCAGGCCGACGCGCCTCGGCAGCAGGGGCAGATCATACAACACCGGGTCGGTGAGGAAGGTGACGCCATTCACGCGAATAAAGAAGCTGGAATGACCCAGCCAGACCACCATATCCTCGGTCGAGGAAATAAAGTCGGTGCCATAGACAACGCGCGGAACATAGTTATCGGCCTTTTTCTCGTCCCGCTGCGGATTCCGGGACAGCTTCCACCGAAGCACGTTGCTCAGTTCCGGCGTATAGAGTTCGCTGCCGTTCACAAACTGGCCGGCTACCGTCTTGTTGCCCCGGAAGTCGGGTTTCACCACTTCAAGCCGCTCATTTTTCAGGTGTCGTACGTTTGTATTCTTTTGCCTCAAGATCTGCTCAGGTTGTTTCAGGAAATATAAACTGTTTAACGCAGTTTTAGGTTAATGTGTGTGTGGAAATGCGTAAAAATTTAGTTTTGTGAAATAAAAAAAGCGCTTTCCCGGGTCAGAGAAAGCGCTTTTTTTATTTTGTTTCGCAGCGTATAACGCGCTGTGAATTAGTACCAGAAAGCACTGTTTCTGCCTCCAAAGCCACCGTTGTGAAAGGGGCTGTAGAAGGGTGAAGCCCCATCGGAATAGCGCATAGCCCCCGACACAGAAAAGTGTTCTGTTATCTTATAGGTAGCCCGCATGTCTACTCCCATTTTACCTGGGTGCATGAAATTGGTGTAGGCCGGGTTTTGAGCCGGCACATTGGCCAGGTCCTTCCAGATACTTCCGCTCAGTACCAGGCGATCATTCACCAGGTACTCCACCCCGGCATTCACCAGGTAGTGGTTGCCCGGGCCGGTGCGGCGCATGATGGTACCGCCCTCGGGCGTAGACGCTGCATACTGCTGCGACATAACGGACATATAGGTCAGGCTACCAAATGCCCTGAAACGGGGACTGATCTGGTAGCGAACGGAAGGCTCGAGGTACGTGGCACCAAAGCCACTGCCAAAGCTCGCGCCTGCTGACAGGCTGTAGCTTAAGCGGTTGGCCGGCATGCTCAGCATCGATGGTTTTCTTTCTGTCTGCGGTGCAGGTTGTTCCTGTACTGCAGGGACAGGTGCCGCGTCCAGGCTGGCTTTCTGCTGCCCCTCCGTCGACTGCGCCATGGCAGTGCCGGCAAAAAGCAGGCTGCAGGCAAGTATGGTTCTGACTATTATTTTCACGTGAAAAAAATCTAGGTATCGGTCGTACTAAGTTAGCGCTCAATTGCTTCAATAGCAAGCCGGGCTTCTCTTTCTCCAACGGGGGGAAGGCGCTTTTGTTGTTTCGTGCTGGCCCCTGATGTGCTTGTCAGCTAACCTGAAAGCCTTGATTTAGCGTGTTTTGGACCTGATCCAGGCCTGCCGGAACTGCTGCATGGCAGGTGTCAGCTCCTTCTTCGCTGTTTCAAAAGGGACTACTTCCAGGTCAGGAGATTCTTCCAGGATAATAGTTGCGTTTCTGACCTCGCCGAAGCGCAGGTAACTGATCGGTACACTATGTGCCGGTTTGAGTTTGCTCATGATCTGCTCCAGGTCTTTGGCCGTGCGGATCTTCTTCCTGTTCAGGCTGACAATGACATCTCCCCGGTCCAGGCCGGCTTTGTATAAGGCAGAAGTGACGACCGTGCCGTTCAGCAGTTTTGCGCCATCCTTGCTGTATTCCAGGTTCGCGGTGCCCATCGTTGGTTTGTCCGGATTGGCTTTGCGCAGTTGAAAACCGGCTTCTGCCAGCAGGGCGGCATAATCAGGTAGTTCGCTGCCGAATACGTGCCGCCGGAAGAAATCTGCTGCCCAGGTTTTGTCTTTGGTAACTTCGGCCAGTGTTTGCTCGAGGTCTGCCATGGTATAGGGCTTTTCAGATTTGCCATACTTCTGCCAGAGCGCCTGCATGTAATGGTCCAGCGTGGTGTTGAAGTCGCGTCGTAAGGTCAGATCGAGGCCCAGACCAAGCACACTACCATAGGTATAGTAAGAGATAAAAGTGTTGTGGCGGTTGACAGGATCCACGGAGCGGGCCGCATCTACAAAAGGAGCCTGCAGGCTCATCTCCACCAGGCTGTTGTAGTGCCGCCCCGGATACAGTAAAACATAGTTCAGGTTGCCTGCCAGGTTATCGGCATATTTTTTTGTGTCGTAAAGGCCGCTGCGGTGCATGGTCAGGTCGCCGTAGTAGGAGGTAAAGCCTTCGGCCAGCCACAATGCCTCCGACATGTTGGCGCGCTGAAAATCAAAGGGTTCTAAGCTTTTGGGGCGTATGCGCTCCACATTCCAGGCATGGAATAACTCGTGCGATACCGTGTTCAGTTGCCCAGCCATGGCGGTAGCCAGTGGCCTGGAACTGGTGAGGATGGTGGAGTTGCGGTGCTCCATACCGTCGCCCGCCGCTTGCGGCATATAGCAGCCAATGAAGGTATAGCGGCCAAAATCAAAATCCGGCAGCTCCCCGAAAATCGCCTGCTGTTCCGCTACGATTTGCTTAGTCTTGGACACATATTCCTCAAACTGCGCCCGGTTGCCTTTGTGATGCAAGGCAACCTGTATTGTTTTGTTTTTGCCTCTGTCAGCCACTGTCCACTCGGCCAGCTCAAAATTGCTGAGCTCCGCCGGGCTATCCATCAGGTACTGAAAGTCAGGAGCAGAGAGGGTAGAGTCTGATTCCGGTTTCAGCTGCGTTGCGATCTTCCAGTTACTTTCCTGTGGCACCCGGAAGGTGACCCGGGCAGGCGCCTTCTCAAAACCCCTGGCATAAAGTAAAGTGGCGGGCATGTTGAGGTGAGCGTGGGTTTCATCTATGCTGGCATAGGTCCCATCGGTGTGATCGCCAAACAAGGTATAGCTCACAGTCACATCACCCGCGTGGCCGGTAATGTCCCACTGGTTCGGATTTGGCCGGCTGATGCGCAACGGATTGCCCTTGCTGTCGGTGGCTTTTACGCTGTATACGTTTTTGGCAAACTCATGCAGCGCGTAGCGGCCGGGAGAACTGCGGCTCATCAGCACCTGGAGCGTGTCGGAAGTTACTCCGGAGAAAGTGGCACTTATCTGCGCTTCGTGGTGAACGGCATTGGGAAAAGAGAGGTGGTAACTTACCTGCTGTTGCGCTAATAAGGGCGTAAGGGTGAAGGACAGGGCAGCGCATACTACGCTGAGAAGTCTGTTTGGCATATGGAAGGGAGATGTTTTTTTAAAAGTATGGAATTTAATGATAAGTTGGTAATGGTGTTTTGGAGGTATAGCTTTTAGCTAAAGGCTATACCTGCTGGTAAAGCGCCTTTTGCTGGCGTAGCTGTCTGTATTCCAATGCCCTTTTACTTCTTGTTTCATAGTTGGCTGTGGAGCGCTCTAAGCCGCGGGGCATCGTCCTTTGGCATCGCGCTGTGTATCACACCTGCCTAACGGCCGCCACTGCCGTGGCACCGGTATGCTACAAGGCGCTCAACCCAAGACTGGGTGAAGTTGAGTAGTAACTGCCTCTACAGCTGGAACAGTTCATGAGATGGCTATACCTGTTCCAACCACCCCTGCCCCTCCTTGGCTAAGGAGGGGAGCCTGTCTTTACGGTTTGACAGCTTCTTGTTCATAGCTACTGTAAAACACCCCTATGTTCCCCTCAAGGGGACAATCTCTGCACGAACAGGTATAGCCAACAAGTATAGCCGACAGGTATAGCAGACTAACTTACAACCTCCG
>NZ_JSYF01000136.1:0-17261 GCF_054824225.1 Pontibacter sp. HJ8 | reverse complement strand
CCCCGGGTTCGCCGGAGCGTGCAGAACTGCAGCGCACGTATAAAGAACTCAAGTCGAAAGAGATCGATGTGCCGATGTATATCGGCGGCGACAAGGTATATACCGACAAAAAGAAGCCCATGCTTCAGCCGCACGACCACCAGCACATCCTGGGTCATTTCAGCGAAGGCGATTCGTCCCACGTGGAACAAGCTATCAATGCGGCCCTTGCCGCCCGCGAGGACTGGGCGAACATGGGTTGGGAGCACCGCCTGAGCATTTTCCTGAAAGCAGCCGACCTGCTGGCCGGTCCATGGAGAGCCCGCATGAACGCCGCTACTATGCTGGGTCAGTCCAAGAACGCTTACCAGGCCGAGATCGACTCTGCCTGCGAGCTGATTGACTTCCTGCGCTTCAATGCGCAGTATGCTACGGAGGTATACCAGATGCAGCCGGAGTCTTCGCCGGGCGTATGGAACCGCATGGAGCACCGTCCGCTGGAAGGCTTCGTGTTTGCCCTGACGCCTTTCAACTTCACCGCGATTGCCGGTAACCTGCCTGCTTCTGTGGCCATGATGGGCAACGTAGTAGTCTGGAAGCCTGCCAACACGCAGATCTATGCCGCCCAAACGATCATGGAGCTATTCCGTGAGGCGGGTCTGCCGGATGGGGTGATCAACCTGGTCTATGTAGACGGCCCTACGGCCGGTGATGTGATCTTCAACCACGCTGATTTTGCCGGCATCCACTTTACTGGCAGCACCGGCGTTTTCCAGAACATCTGGAAAACAATCGGCAACAACATTCACAAGTACAAGACCTACCCGCGCATCGTAGGCGAGACCGGTGGCAAGGACTTCATCATGGTGCACCGCTCCGCCGACGCCAGACAGGTAGCGACCGGCATCGTACGGGGTGCCTTTGAGTACCAGGGCCAGAAATGCTCTGCCGCTTCGCGTGCCTACGTGCCGAGCAACCTGTGGGAAGATGTGCAGCAATACATCATCGAAGACCTGAAGACCTTCAAAATGGGTCCGCCGGAAGATTTCTCCAACTTCATCAACGCGGTGATCGACGAGAAGTCGTTTGACAAAATTGCCAAGTACATTGACAATGCGAAGGAAAGCAACGAGGTGGAAGTGATTGCCGGTGGTAACTACGACAAGTCAAAAGGTTACTTCATAGAGCCTACCGTGCTCCTGTCGCACAACCCGCAGTACATCACCATGTGCGAAGAGATCTTCGGACCGGTGATCTCGATCTATGTCTATGACGAGAACAACTACGAGGATACATTGGAACTGGTCAACTCCACGTCGCCTTACGCGCTGACCGGTGCGATCTTCGCCCGTGACCGCTATGCAGTGGAGGTGGCTACGAAGAAACTCAGCGACGCTGCCGGCAACTTCTACATCAACGACAAGCCGACCGGCGCCGTGGTGGGACAGCAGCCATTTGGTGGTGCGCGTGCTTCGGGAACCAACGACAAGGCCGGCTCTATGCTGAACCTGCTGCGCTGGGTATCTGCCCGCTCTATCAAAGAGACCTTCGTATCGCCGGTTGATTACCGTTATCCATTCCTGGGAGAGGACAAGTAAGGTATAGCTTATTCCTGAAACACGAAGCACCACGCTCATCAAGGGCGTGGTGCTTTTATTTTTATACCCTCCGGATGAAGTATAGACAGACATTACTTGCGCGGGAATTATTCCCGTGCCAAGGTATAAAGTCGAGTCTGCGACTCTACAGGCGCAAAGCGCCTAACAGGTATAGGGAGGCGATTGCTGTTAGGTATAGGATTGGTATAGGTATAGCGACTCCAACGCCCTTATTGGGCTCTTCGAGCCCGTTGAGTCACAGACTCAACCTTATACTTAGTCACGCATCCGGAATTCGCGCCAGCGATAGGGAAGTAGTGATGCTAAACACGGCTGTGTTCTAATGGAAAGCTCAGCTGAATGAATAAGTCCCGTTCTTCACCCATGTTCAAACACCCCTGCTCCTATACCTTAAGCCTCCCCTGTCAGATAATACAATTCAGCGCAACACGGGTTGACATAGTGAGCCAGGCTCTGTCCCGGGGCATGGCGCTTTTGCTTTCTGTCCGGGGTCAGTCACGTTCTTCCTTTCAGGTAATTTTGAACGGGCTGCAACACCGGCTATGCGGCCAGCGGAGGCGAATCAGACCCTAAAATGTTGTCACAACATTTATTTCCCTTACGGCCTTCTTTTTAGGCTTTTTACATTCGATATAGTCTTTTGATTGTTGGCTATTTATACCTAATTTTGCTCCCAAATTTTAAGCAAGTATTACAGCAATATGGAAACTACTGTGAATCAGTATCTACCGTCGGACTACCTACCTATTTTAATTCAATTTGCGGCAGCTCTCGGCTTTGTCATATTTGCCTTGGTGGCGACGCACTTACTGGGTCCCAAGCGAAAAAGCGAGGTAAAGGACAGGGCCTTTGAGAGTGGGATTGAGTCGGTGGGGGATGCGCGTACGCCGATCTCCTACAAATACTTCCTCACAGCCATTCTTTTCGTCCTATTTGATATTGAAGTTATCTTCCTTTATCCGTGGGCGGTCAACTTCCGTGAGTTCGGTCTGGAAGGCTTTCTACCCGTCGTACTTTTCCTGGGAGTGATACTTACCGGCTTCTTCTACGAGATCAAGAAAGGCATTCTCAAGTAGCAGATCGTTAAACTTTTATAGTCTGAACGGTGTTTCTGCTAGGGAAATGATGACAAAATATTACAATCCTTGAGACATGAGTGATACAAATAAAGATATAATAATGGCTGAGGCACCGGAAGGTATAGCAGGTGCCGGTTTCTTTGCCACTTCTTTCGAGAAAGTAATCGGTCTGGCCCGCAAGCACTCGCTTTGGCCTTTGCCTTTTGCTACTTCCTGCTGCGGCATCGAGTACATGGCCACCATGGGTGCCAACTACGACATATCCCGTTTCGGTTCGGAGCGCCCAAGCTTTTCGCCCCGCCAGGCAGACATCCTGATGGTGATGGGGACCATTGCCAAGAAAATGGGACCTGTTGTGAAGCAGGTATACGAGCAGATGGCCGAGCCGCGCTGGGTGATTGCCGTGGGTGCCTGTGCCTCTTCAGGCGGTATCTTCGACACCTACTCTGTGTTGCAGGGCATCGACCGCGTGGTACCGGTAGACGTGTATGTACCGGGTTGTCCTCCCCGTCCCGAGCAGATCCTGGATGGTTTGATGCGGGTGCAGGACCTGGCAGAGAACGAATCGCTCCGCCGCCGCAGCTCACCTGAATATCAGGCACTTTTGGCCTCTTACAACATTAAATAAGCATAATGGAGCTTACGAACGAAAACGTACTCGGTAAACTTATCGCGCAGTTTGGAGAAGAGAACATCACGGATGCCTATGATCCGGATGGCATCATGACCTTCAACACCAACCGCGGCACCATCGTGGAGCTGATTCAATACCTGTATGACGACAAGGAGCTGCAGATCCAGTTCCTGACCACCCTCTGCGGCATACACTACCCGGACCTGAAAGACAAGGAACTGTGTGTGATGTACCAGTTGCACAGCCTCCGTCATAACTACCGTCTCCGCATCAAGGTGTTTCTACCGAGTGCCGACCCGGTTATACCGACGCTGACCAATATCTACTCCGCCGCCAACTGGATGGAGCGTGAGACCTTTGACTTTTACGGCGTCATCTTTACCGGTCACCCGAACCTGATCCGCATCCTCAACATCGAGGAGATGGAATACCACCCGATGCTCAAGCAGTATCCGCTGGAAGACCAGACAAGGGAAGACAAGATCGATACCTATTTCGGACGTTAAGCCAGTTTTTAGCCCGGCTATACCTATACCGGGCACTTACAAGACAAGCATATTATGGCTACTGATAATAAAACAGCTGATGTCGACCAGTTACAAGAGTTCCGCGACAACCGGGAGCTGAAACTGCAGGACAAGAAGAACGAGAACCTGACGACCCTGAACCTGGGTCCGACGCACCCGGCCACCCACGGTATTTTCCAGAACATCCTCCAGATGGACGGTGAGGTGATCATGGACGCCGTACCGACAATCGGCTACATACACCGTGCCTTTGAGAAAATTGCGGAACGCCGGCCTTTCTACCAGATCACGCCGCTCACCGACCGCATGAACTACTGCTCTTCCCCCATCAACAACATGGGGTACCACATGACAGTGGAGAAGCTCCTGGGTATAGAAATACCAAAGCGGGCGCAGTACATCCGGGTAATCATGATGGAGCTGGCCCGTATCTCCGACCACCTGATCTGTAACTCGATCCTGGGTGTGGACTCCGGCGCCTTCACCGGCTTCCTGTACGTGATGCAGGAGCGTGAGCACATCTACGACATTTACGAAGAGGTATGCGGTGCCCGTCTGACGACGAACATGGGCCGTATCGGGGGCATGGAACGTGACCTTTCTCCAAAGGCGCTGCACCTGATCGGTGAATTCCTGACCCGCTTCCCGAAGGTATGGGCGGAGTTTGAAAAAATGCTGACCCGCAACCGGATCTTCATCGACCGAACCGTTGGTGTTGGTGCCATTTCGGCTGAGCGTGCCCTGAACTACGGCTTCACCGGACCTAACCTGCGTGCCACAGGCGTGGATTACGATGTACGCGTGATGAACCCTTACTCCTCTTACCAGGACTTTGAGTTCGAAATTCCGGTTGGCTCCAAAGGAGATACCTACGACCGCTTCCTGGTGCGCAACGAGGAGGTATGGCAAAGTCTCAAAATCATTGAGCAGGCTTACAAAAACCTGCCGGAGGGCTCCTACCACGCCGATGCCCCGCATTACTACCTGCCTCCCAAGCAGGAGGTATACCGCAGCATGGAAGCGCTGATCTATCACTTCAAGATTGTGATGGGTGAGATTGACGCTCCCAAAGGCGAGGTATACCACAGCGTGGAAGGCGGCAACGGCGAACTGGGTTTCTACCTGATCAGCGACGGCGGCCGGACACCTTACCGACTACACTTCAGAAGACCTTGCTTCATCTACTACCAGGCTTACACAGAAATGATTGTGGGTGGCCAGCTGGCTGACGCCATCCTGACACTGAGTAGCCTGAACGTGATAGCCGGCGAACTGGATTCCTAATATATTATTAATTATCATCTACCATTGGCTCCTGGTCAATGACAATTACGAAGATGACAGAGACAAGAGAGTTAAAGTTTTCTGAAGCGGCCATGGCCGAGATTCAGCGCTACATCAGCCACTACCCGGAAGGGCGTCAGAAGTCAGCCATACTGCCTATCCTGCACGTGGCCCAGGCCGAATTCGGCGGATGGGTGAGCCCCGAAGCCATGGACCTGGTGGCAAGCATACTGAATATACAGCCAATCGAGGTATACGAAGTGGCGACCTTCTATACCATGTTCAACCTCAAGCCGGTTGGAAAGCACGTGCTGGAAGTGTGCCGCACCGGCCCTTGCTGCCTGCGTGGCGCCGACCAGATGATCGAGCTGCTGAAGCAGAAACTGAATGTAGAAGAAGGTGGCACGACGGCCGATGGTATGTTCACGCTCAAGCCGGTAGAATGTCTGGCTTCCTGCGGAACAGGCCCCATGCT
The DNA here is from genome assembly GCF_054824225.1 of Pontibacter sp. HJ8. Classification (NCBI taxonomy): domain Bacteria; kingdom Pseudomonadati; phylum Bacteroidota; class Cytophagia; order Cytophagales; family Hymenobacteraceae; genus Pontibacter; species Pontibacter sp. HJ8. The sequence goes on along the minus strand of NZ_JSYF01000136.1, from coordinate 11,664 downwards.
GCAGGTGCGTGAGAAATTCTACGAGAACCTGGACTCTGAAGAGCGCCTGGACCAGTTCCTGGAAACACTACGCAACTCAGAGGTGGAAACACCTTATCATCAGCTGTCAGATTTGAAGAAAGACTAGTTGACGCAAAACAAAAGACCGCAATCCGGTCAGCTTTTGTCTTGCGTCTGCCATGCTTCTGTCAGAAATATATCATTGGATACTAAGCGATAACTGTGATGGCATCGCTTCATACATAGAATTCCTGTTACCATGGGACTTAAAATATTAACCGAACATATCAACGTACCTGGCATTGAAACGCTGGAAGTGTATCGTAAGCATGGCGGCTACCGCTCGGTAGAGAAAGCCCTGAAGACGATGACGCCGGATGAAGTGGTGGAAGAAGTAAAAACATCCGGCCTGCGTGGTCGTGGTGGCGCTGGTTTCCCGGCGGGTATGAAGTGGAGCTTCCTGGCCAAGCCGGAAGGGGTACCGCGTTACCTCGTGTGCAACGCCGATGAGTCGGAGCCGGGTACTTTCAAGGACCGCTACTTCATGGAGAAAACACCCCACTCCCTGATAGAAGGTATGATCACCTCCAGCTACGCGCTGGGTGCCAATACCTCCTATATCTACATCCGGGGTGAATTGATGTTTGTGCTGCGCATACTGGAGAAAGCCATTGCGGAAGCGTATGCCGCCGGATTGCTGGGTAAAAATATACTCGGTTCCGGGTATGACCTGGACCTACACGTTGCCCCGGGTGGTGGTGCCTATATTTGCGGGGAAGAAACAGCCCTGCTGGAATCCCTGGAAGGGAAGCGGGGTAACCCGCGTAACAAGCCGCCATTCCCGGCAGTGAAAGGTTTATTTGCCTCCCCTACGGTAGTAAACAACGTGGAAACTATTGCCTCCGTGCCTTGGATTGTGAATAACACCGGTGCAGAATATGCCAAGATTGGTGTTGGCCGAAGTACAGGTACCAAACTGTTTTCCTGCAGCGGTAACATCAACCGTCCGGGCGTGTATGAAATCGAGCTAGGTGTTCCGGTAGAAGAATTCATTTACTCAGATGAGTACTGCGGTGGCATCTGGAAAGGCAAGCAGCTGAAGGCGGTGGTGCCGGGCGGTTCTTCTGTTCCGATCCTGCCTGCTAACCTGATCACCAAGACAGCAGCCGGCGAGCAGCGCCTGATGACATACGAATCACTTTCAGACGGTGGTTTTGTGAGTGGCTCCATGCTGGGTTCCGGTGCTTTCATCGTGTTTGATGAAGACCAGTGCATTGTGCGTAACACGTGGAACTATGCCCGCTTCTATCACCATGAGTCGTGTGGTCAGTGCAGCCCCTGCCGTGAAGGTACAGGCTGGATGGAAAAGGTGCTTCACCGCATCGAGTACGGCCACGGCCATCAGCAGGACATTGACCTGCTGGTAAGTGTAGCCAAGCAGATCGAAGGCAACACTATCTGCCCGCTGGGGGATGCAGCCGCCTGGCCGGTAGCCAGTGCGATTCGCCACTTCCGCGAGGAGTTCGAATGGCACATCAAGCACCCGCACGAAGCAACCGCTCCGGGCGCTGTATACAGAGGCCAGCTGGCAGCAGTAACTGCATAATTTAGACACAAGTATCAAGACGTCAGACATTAGACTTTCTCTGATATAGGTCTTTAAATAAATTATCCTGCAAAGGAAAGTATAGCTTAAATCGTTTGGGACTGTTTGCGACTAACGAACAACGAAAAACGAAAAACGATAATAGAAATGGCTAAAATAACATTTGACGGCATCGAGGTAGAGGTAGAAGATGGAACCACCATCCTGCAGGCTGCCAGAAAAATCGGTGGTAATGTAGTGCCTCCTGCCATGTGTTTTTACACGCCCCTCAAAGGCAGTGGCGGCAAGTGCCGTGTGTGCCTGGTGAAGGTAACGCAGGGCTCTGCCCGTGACCCGCGCCCCATGCCTAAACTGGTGGCCTCGTGCATTACGCCGGTTCAGGATGGCATGGTCGTGGAAAACACCACCAACGAGGAAGTACTCAATGCCCGCAAGGGTATCGTGGAGATGTTGCTCATCAACCACCCACTCGATTGCCCGGTATGCGACCAGGCAGGGGAATGTAACCTGCAGGACCTTTCCTACGAGCACGGCGTGAGCGCAACCCGCTACGAAGAAGAGAGACGTACGTTCAACAAGGTAGACCTGGGCCCATACATTCAGCTGCACATGACGCGTTGCATCCTGTGCTACCGCTGTGTATATACGGCCGACCAGATCACCGAAAAGCGCGTGCACGGTGTACTCGGACGCGGTGATGCAGCCGAAATCGGCACCTACATCGAGAACGTGATCGACAACGACTTCTCAGGCAACGTGATCGATGTATGCCCGGTAGGAGCCCTGACGGACAAGACCTGGCGCTTCAAGAACCGCGTATGGTTCACCAAGCCGATGGATGCGCACCGCGACTGCCCTACCTGCAGTGGCAAAGTGACGCTCTGGTCACGTGGCGATGCTGTGCTGCGCGTAACAGCCCGCAAGAACGAATATGCTGAGGTGGAGGAGTTTATCTGCAACACCTGCCGCTTTGACAAAAAAGAAGTGAGCGACTGGAACATAGAAGGTGCGCGCCACATCGACAGAGGTTCTGTGATCTCGGCCAACCACTACGAATTACCGGTGGTGAACGTGCCGATTGTGCCGAACCTGCCTAAAACTACTGTTAAAAAACTGCCTCAGCAATAACCCATGGACTCTATAGACCTCATTTATAAAGCCATTTACATTCTGGCACTTTTCGGTATCACCCTGCTGATTGCGACCTACTCTACTTATTTTGAGCGCAAGATAGCGGCCTTTATCCAGGACCGTGTGGGGCCGAACAGGGCAGGCCCGTTTGGTTTGCTGCAGCCGCTGGCGGATGCCGGCAAGCTGTTCTTCAAAGAGGAATTCATACCGGGCAAAGCCAACAAGATGCTCTTCATTTTGGGTCCGGGCATTGCGATGCTGGTGGCCACCATGTCGAGCGCGGTTATACCTTTCGGGGACATGCTCATCGTAGGTGGCCGCGAGGTATACCTGCAGGCAATTGAGGTGAACATCGGGGTGCTCTACATTTTTGGTGTTGTATCGCTGGGTGTGTACGGTCTGATGATCGGTGGCTGGGCTTCCAATAACAAGTTCTCGTTGCTGGGAGCGATCCGGGCAGCTTCACAAAACATCTCGTACGAACTGGCCATGGGCCTTTCACTGATCGCGGTGCTGATGCTGAGCGGCTCTTTGTCGCTGCGCGTGATTGCCGAGCAGCAGGCGGGCTTTAACTGGAACATCTGGTACCAGCCGCTGGGCTTTATCATTTTCCTGGTATGCGCCTTTGCTGAGACCAACAGAACACCGTTTGACTTACCGGAGAGTGAGGCCGAACTGATTGGCGGTTACCACACCGAGTACAGCTCCATGAAACTGGGTATGTACCTGTTTGCCGAGTATATCAACATCTTTGTGGTTTCTGCCGTGATGTCGACGCTCTACTTTGGAGCCTACAACTTCCCATTCATGGAGAACCTGCGCCAGGCGTTCAGTGATCCTGTGCTGGGGAACAACGTGGTGACCATACTTGGGGTAGTGGTGATGTTTACCAAGATCTTCCTGTTCATCTTCTTCTTCATGTGGGTACGCTGGACCTTGCCACGTTTCCGTTACGATCAGCTGATGAAACTGGGCTGGAACATCCTCATCCCGCTGGCTATCCTGAATATCCTCCTGACAGGGGGCGGTATTCTGCTCAAAGACTATTTATTTTAAACTATAGTACCGAAATTTGAATGTTGGCCGGCCGGCGCCTGTTGAATAGACACCAAACAGCCAATACTCATTATCGACACGAAATGGAACCACTATCAAATAGAAGCAAAAGTGTAACTCAGAAGGAGATGACATTTTCAGAGAAGATGTACCTGCCTGCTATTGCGCAGGGTTTGGGGATCACACTGAAACACTTCTTCAAAAAGAAAGCAACGATACAATACCCGGAGCAGACACGCCAGCGCAGTGATGTGTGGCGCGGCCTGCATGTGCTCAAGCGCGACGAAAATGGCGCGGAGCGTTGCACGGCCTGCGGACTTTGTGCCGTGGCCTGCCCTGCCGAAGCGATCACCATGACAGCGGGCGAGCGCAAGACCGGGGAAGAGCATCTGTACCGGGAAGAGAAGTATGCGGTAACCTACGAAGTAAACATGCTGCGCTGCATCTTTTGCGGATTGTGCGAGGAGGCCTGCCCGAAAGCAGCTATCTTCCTGCAGGACGATAAAATTGCGCCGGCCCGCTACGAGCGCGATGAATTCATTTACGGCAAAGACCGTCTGGTAGAACCGTTAAAAACCACTGAAACAAAATAGCCCGATGACAGACAGTCTGTTTTTCTTCCTTGCTTCGCTTACCCTTCTTTGCGCCCTGATGGTCGTTATTTCAAAGAACCCGGTGTATAGCGTGATCTTCCTGATCCTTACGTTTTTTTCGATATCAGCCCATTACATCCTGCTGAATGCGCAGTTCCTGGCAGCCGTTAATATCATCGTGTATGCGGGTGCCATCATGGTCCTCTTCCTGTTTGTACTGATGTTCCTCGGCACCAGCAAAAATGTGGAACTACAGAAGGCGGGTATGCTTTCCAAGTTTGCAGGAGCCATCGCCGGCGGATTGCTGTTCCTGGTGGTGATTGCAGCCCTGAAAGATGTGCAGCTTTCCCCTGTTAACCACGACACGTTTGACTCACAGATCGGCATGGTGGAGAACCTGGGCAAAGTACTTTTCACCAAGTACATGCTGCCGTTTCAGCTGGTAGCTGTGTTGTTCCTGGTTTCCATGGTGGGCGCTGTTATGATAGGCAAGCGCGAAACCGGAGAGCAAAACTTCTAAAATCCGAAAGCTATACCTGATAAGGCTATACCTTACCTGAGAAAGCCGGTGCCCGCAAGCACCGGCTTTTTTTATTCTTCCAGCGTGAGGGTTAGTTCCAGTAGTTCGGAGCCGCCCTTGTCATCATCCGTCACCACGATGATGCTATACCTGTCCGTTCCCGTCCGCTGCCTGACCACCAGCGACTCTACCTTCCCAGTATAGGAGGTACCATCCGGATGCACAATGCGGGCCGCTGGCAGCAGCGGTATTTGGCCTTTGAGTTCTGAGAAAGGTACAAACCCGACAAAGCTGCCCAGCACTTCCCCATCGCTGATCGCGTCCTGGGTATCTTCCAGAGAGGCGGTAAAGAAAAGCTTGTTGTCGAATGCATAGGCCCCTGAAAAACCGGCTACCAGCTGATCCAGCACAGGAAGGGAAAAGGAATTAAAGGACGGCTGCGGCAGACTGGCCCCCTTCTCCCCGGACACATACCGGATAAAGTCTGAAAGGGCATAAGAGATCAGCACGTTCCTGCCTGTCCCGATGGCGCGCTGGAGCAGGTAGAGCTGGCCTTGTCCCGAAGCAACGCCCTCGATATTAAGCACGCCCTCCCCGATCACCGCCGGCACTTCGAGTTGCCGGAAGAGCGGGTCCATGTCAATTTCCCTTGCTCCCTTCCTGGCAGCACCTTCCATACAGAGGCTGTCGCCGCAGATGTTGTACAAAAATGCCTTGCGCCTGGTGGAGGCAGAGCCGGAGCCCAGCATGAGCAGGTAGGGTTCGCCTTTGTACTGGAGCAGCGTCATCCCTTCGAGGTCCGGCTTGAGTGGCTTCGGAATGCGCCCCGAACCGAAGCCGGCTGTGTCGAACATGGCCTCCTGTGACTCCAGTTTGAAGTTCTTGTCCAGCCGGTACAGGTAGGGCGAATCGTCCCCGATCACATAATAGTGATCGCCGAGCATTTCAAGACCGGAGGCCGAAGGCAGACTATCGTAGCTTAGCTTGTTTTCAATAACAGCTTTCATTGGAAGTGCAGGGTTAAAATCGGGCGAACGGCCCGCCGCTCCTGTCCGCTGACAGGAAGAAAACAGCAGCACCAGCCCAAAAGAAGAACAGACATACAACAGGCGAAATAAAATCATATCCTAAAAAATCATACAAAACTAAGTTTCCCGTCCGCTCGCTGCCAGCAGCAAGGTATAGCAAGCACCCTGCTGGCGGGCAGGATAGATAACAGCAGTCCAACGGGCCGCTGCCCTGGTGCCAGCGCTCCGGGTCCTATACCTACGAAGACAGCCCGGGAAAGTATAAGCAGTCGCAGCGAATGAGAGCCGGTGCCGGCAGCCCTATTTCTGTACAAGCTCCATAACAACGACTAGCCGGAAGCAGGCCTGACTGTGTATCCTCAAGACCAAACTGCACCCAATCGGGTAGTAGCAAGAAGATTAGAAATATGTTATGGATTTTACAAAAATGGGGATAACTTTGCGCTCGAATTTCGGATTGTAATTTACCCGTAATACGACCAGCTACCTAGACGATGAACCAAATACCCGAGGTTATCAGAACCATCCCGCTTGAATATTACCTCTACTTCAGTACTGCACTTTTTGCTATTGGCGTGACAGGTGTACTCACCAGACGAAATGCTATTGTCATTTTTATGTGTGTGGAGCTCATGCTCAACGCCGTGAACATTCTGTTCGTCGCTTTCTCGGCTTATCGCTCTGATCCGAACGGACAGATCTTTGTATTTTTCATCATGGCAGTGGCTGCAGCAGAAGTCTGTGTCGGGCTGGCCATCATTGTGATGATATACCGCAACATCCGCTCCACGGATGTGCAACTGATGAATTACCTGAAGTGGTAACCTCTCATATTTTTCACCTGAATAGCTTAACTAAATCATTCGCCAAATGCAAGAAGTAGTAATGCCCATCAACAATCAGGAAATGGCGCTGCTGTGTTTGCTTGTTCCGCTCCTGCCGTTCTTAGGCTTTCTTATCAACGGACTCGGCAACCGCAAATTGCCGAAAGGCCTGGTAGGCCTGATCGGCTGCGCCTCGGTGCTGGCCTCTTTCCTGATTTCGGTATACCTGTTCATCGACTTCACCTCCAATGGCAGCCGCCCGTACATCGTAGACCTCTACAACTGGTTCACGGTAGGTAGCCTCGAGATCGGTTTCTCCTTCATGATTGACCAGCTCACGCTGCTGATGCTGCTCATGGTGACAGGTATAGGTTTCCTGATACATGTGTACTCTGCCGGGTATATGAGCCACGACGAAGGCTATGGCAAGTTCTTCGCCTACCTCAACCTGTTCATGTTCTCGATGCTGGTGCTGGTGATGGGCTCCAACTATGTGATGATGTTCGTGGGCTGGGAAGGCGTAGGTCTTTGCTCCTACCTGCTGATCGGCTTCTGGAACAAGAATACCAACTATAACAATGCCGCCAAGAAAGCCTTCATCATGAACCGTATCGGTGACCTGGGCTTCCTGTTGGCTATCTTCCTTATCTTCATCACTTTTGGCAGCGTGAGCTACCCGGAAGTGTTCCTGTCGGCTTCGCAGATGACGGGCATGACCGACAGCGGGGTGATGATCGCCATTACCATGCTCCTGTTTGTAGGTGCAATGGGTAAAAGTGCCCAGCTTCCTTTGTTCACGTGGTTACCGGATGCGATGGCAGGCCCTACACCGGTTTCTGCCCTGATCCACGCCGCGACCATGGTGACAGCGGGCATTTACATGGTGCTTCGCTCCAACGTACTATATGTGCTGGCTCCGACTACACTGGAGTTCATCGCCATTATCGGTCTGGTGACGGCGCTGCTGGCTGCAACTATCGGTTTGGCGCAGAATGATATCAAAAAGGTGCTGGCTTATTCTACCGTATCGCAACTGGGCTTTATGTTCCTGGCGCTGGGTGTGATGGCTTTCTCCTCTTCTATTTTCCACGTACTCACGCACGCCTTCTTCAAGGCGCTGCTCTTCCTGGGTGCAGGTTCGGTGATCCACGCCATGAGCAACGAACAGGACATCCGCAACATGGGTGGCCTTCGCAAGTGGCTGCCCGTTACGTTCCTCACCTTCCTGATCGGCACACTGGCGATCTCCGGTATACCTCCGTTTGCCGGTTTCTTCTCCAAAGACGAGTTGCTGGCGCACGTGTATGAGCACAACAAGCTGATGTGGGTAGGTGGCTTGCTGGCATCCTTTATGACCGCTTTCTATATGTTCCGCTTGTTGTTCCTCACTTTCTTCGGCAAGTTCAGAGGCACAGAGGCGCAGCGCTCGCACCTGCACGAATCGCCGCCTTCTATGACTATTCCGCTGATCGTGCTGGCTATACTCTCTACCATTGGTGGTTTTATCGGTCTTCCAGCTGTATTCAGCGATACGCATACCTTGGGCAACTTCCTGTCGCCGATCTATGACCTGGCCCGCCGCGCAAACGGTGCCGCTATGGAAGCACCGCACATCGACCACGCCACAGAATATATGCTGATGGCTGTTTCGGTAGCAGTTGCCGTGCTTGCGATCATCATTGCCTATGTCATGTATGTGAAAAAGGCGACGGTACCGGCTCCGGAAAGCGCCCGTCTTTCTCCTGTTCACAACCTCATCTACAACAAGTATTACATCGACGAGCTGTACGACACCATTATCGTGCGTCCGCTGATGGCCCTCTCCACTGCTTTCCACCGCTTCGTGGATGTGATCGTGGTCGATGGCATCGTCAATGGCTTCGGCAAGTTAGTGATGCTGAGCGGTCGTACGCTGCGCTACGCACAGAGTGGCGTGATTGGCTTCTATGTGTTTGTGATGGTGGCCAGCATTGTTCTGATTCTATTTTTAAACTTCTTTATCGGTTAAGGTTCTAAGAAGATGATTACAGCTCTATTACTTTTCTGGCCTGCCCTCGCTGCACTGCTGGTGTTGCTCATCAAAGGACAAGGTGCCAAGAAAGTGGCTTTTATAGCAACCCTTGTTGAGTTTGCCATTGCCCTGTTTGCCACTGTAAACTTTATTCCGGATGCGACCACACAGTTTGCCCTCGATATTCCGTGGGTAGAGCGTGCCGGTATCGGCTTCAGCATCGGCATGGACGGCATCAGCCTCCTGATGGTGTTGCTGACGACTTTCCTGGTGCCGCTGATCGTGCTTTCTTCTTTCAAGCATGACTACAAAGACCCGCACGTGTTCTACGCCCTGGTCCTGTTCATGCAAACCGGCCTGATCGGTGTGTTTGTGTCGATGGATGCATTCCTGTTCTACTTCTTCTGGGAAGTGGCCCTGATTCCGATCTACTTCATTGCTGCCATCTGGGGCGGTGCGCGCCGGATACCGGTTACCTTTAAGTTCTTTGTGTATACGATCTTCGGTTCGCTCTTCATGCTGGCCGCTTTCATCTACCTCTACTTCCAGACAGCCGGCACAGGTATAGCAGCTCACTCTTCGAATGTGAACGCTTTCTACCAACTGACGCTGGACAGCGCCACACAAGGCTGGATCTTCTGGTTCCTCTTCCTGGCATTTGCCATCAAGATGCCGGTGTTCCCGTTCCATACCTGGCAGCCGGACACCTATACGGAGTCTCCTGCACAGGCAACGATGCTGCTGGCCGGCATCATGCTGAAAATGGGTATCTACGGTGTATTGCGCTGGTTGCTGCCGGTGGTGCCGTTGGGCGTGAGCCAGTGGGTGGATGTAGTACTGGTGCTTTCGATCATCGGGATCGTCTACGCATCTGTGATCGCCATACGCCAGCAAGACCTCAAGCGCCTGATCGCTTACTCTTCCATTGCGCACGTTGGTTTGATCTCTGCCGGTATCTTTACCCTGAACGAGCAGGGCCTACAGGGCGGCGTGATCCAGATGCTGAGCCATGGCATCAACGTGGTAGGTCTGTTCTTCATCATCGACATCATCTTCAGCAGAACCAATACCAGAGAAATTGCCAGCCTGGGAGGTATTACCCAGACCACGCCGGCACTTTCCATCTGCTTTATGATTCTGGTGCTGGGCTCGGTGGCGCTGCCGCTTACCAACGGGTTTATCGGGGAGTTTCTGCTGCTGTCGGGTGTGTTCCAGTACAACTTCTATTTCGGGGCCTTTGCCGGCACGACCATCATCCTGGGTTCGGTATATATGCTGCGTATGTTTCAGGGCGTGATGTTCGGCAACAAGTCCGAAGCCACAGAAGGATTCGCTGACCTGACCTTCAACGAAAAAGCGGTGCTGATCCCACTGGTGATCATGGTATTCTGGATCGGTTTGTTCCCGAATACCTTCCTGAGCATTTCAGAACCTGCTGTCGGCAACCTGTTGAACATCATCAACCGCTAACCGCACACGATAAAAGAAACGATTTTACAGGAAATACAACGACATGATTTCGATTATACTTCTATCCGGATTCGGGATAATAAACCTCTTCGTAGGTTTCCTGAAGTCTAAAAGGGTTTTGTTGCCACTGTCGCTGCTGTTTTTGGCGATCGTGTTCGGCATTAACCTGCTTGACTGGAACGATACCCAGAGCTACTTCAGCAACATGCTTACCATCGACAACTACTCGGTGGCTTTTACGGGGATCATGGTGCTTTCCACCCTGATGATTCTGCCTTTTACACAGCACTACATCACCCGCAACGACGAAAACCTGGGTGAATACTACGCCCTGCTCCTGTTCTCACTGGTAGGCGCTGTGATGATGGTGAGTTACGAGAACATGCTTATGCTGTTCATCGGTATAGAGATCCTTTCCATTGCCATGTATGTGCTGGCGGGAAGCGACAAGAGCAGCCTGCGCTCAGCAGAAGCAGCCCTGAAATACTTCCTGATGGGATCGTTCTTTACAGGCGTGCTGCTATTCGGGATGGTGATGATCTACGGTGCAACCGGTACGTTCAACATCACAGAGATCAGCGCGGTACAGGCAGTGGGCACAGATGGTGTAACCAACATCATGTTCGTGCTGGGCCTGCTGATGATCGTCATCGGTATCTCTTTTAAAATATCAGCGGCTCCGTTCCACTTCTGGACGCCGGATGTATACGAAGGTGCCCCAACCGTGTTCACAGCCTATATGTCTACGGTTGTTAAAACGGCGGGTGTAGCTGCTTTTTACAAACTGATGGCTGCTGCCTTCCCGGCGTCTTATGCCTCCTGGCTGCCGACACTGGTTGCCATCACGGTGCTGACACTGGTTATCGGAAACATCGGAGCCGTGGTACAGCAGAGTGTAAAGCGTATGTTGGCCTATTCCAGTATTTCGCACGCCGGTTACCTGCTCATGTCGCTGATCGCTTTCAATGCATATTCCGAGTCAGCTATCCTGTTCTATTCCTTTGCTTATTCTACCGCTACTATCGCTGCGTTTGGCGTGTTGCAACTGGTAGCCCGGCAGCGTGGCAGTGAGGCCTTTGAAGCATTCAACGGACTGGGCAAGACCAATCCGCTGCTGGCCTTTGCCGTAACCGTAGCCATGATGTCGCTGGCAGGTATACCGCTGACGGCAGGCTTCTTTGGTAAATTCTTCATCTTCTCGGCCCTGATCGAAAACCCGGATATGATGTGGCTGATCGTGCTAGCGGTGATACTTGCAGCGGTGGGTATCTACTACTACTTCAAAGTGGTGATCGCGATGTATATGCATCCGGCAGGCGACCAGGCACCGATAGCGGTTTCTGGCATTATCCGGATCATGCTGATTATTCTAACTGCCTTAACCATCCTGCTCGGTATTGTGCCAGCTCTTGTAAGCGACATACT
>NZ_JSYF01000135.1:0-4778 GCF_054824225.1 Pontibacter sp. HJ8 | reverse complement strand
TTGAGACGATCCAGTATTTCCTGCCGCATCTGCAGCACCTCTTCTGCTTCTGCGCGGACAGCATCCGGCAGATTGGGCAGGTGTTTGCGCAGGCTGTCGAAGTTGCTTCGTACCAGGGAAGTAAGCGAGGAGAACAGGGACCGCTGGTAGTGCAGCGAGAAATCTTCCGGGGCAAAGTCCTTGGAATCGGTGATGGATGCCAGCGCCAGGTGCATCTCAGCGGTGCGCTGCCCCAGTAGCTCGATGCGTTCCACCGAAGCCCCACCCAGTTGCATCTGCACATGCTCCGGTGCATCGGCAAACGCCACAGGGCGTGCCAGTGTACCGGTGGTGTCGCCCTGTATAATATGCTCTTTATGGATTTGCAGGCGCTCAAAGAAGCGCTTCAAAGAGTCTTCCATGTAGGTCCAGGCATCGCCCTGGTTCGGCACCAGGTCCTGCAGCATCACCAGCACCATCGGCGCTTTGCCGTCTTCCTGGTGCTCGATAGCCCCCAGGAACATGGGCACGTTCGGGAAGTTTACCCTGTCGGTGAGTGCCTGCACCACTTCCACATCGGGGTTCAGGGTACGGTCCAGCTTGCGGTATACCTTCAGGAAGAACTGGTTCTCAAAGATAACAGAGGTATTGCTCTGCTCTGCACCCAGTATTTTAGAACTGAGCGGATGACCCACCTCTTTAATTCTGGAGCTGATCACGCGGCTGCCGTAGCCTACCAATTCCGCGTTATCAGTCTTGAGTCGCTTGCGCTTTGCCATCTGCTTGAGCAGCAATTGCCTGAAGTCTTCCGAGTACACCGCATCGTATAGTATACCTTCATTTCCTTCAATGGACACGCGGGCAATGACGCTGTTCGGCTGATCATTGATCAGTTCCTGTTCCTGCTCGCCGGTGGCAAAGGCAACCGGTAGCTGGTAGAGCTCCGGCAGACCTTCGTTATAACTCACCTCAATGAACAGCAGCGATGCGCCATACTGGCCCATCGTCATCGGCACGTTCGTCACCACCTGCATGCGTTGGACCGTGCGGGCTTTGCCCCCGAACCAGCGCCTTTTCAGGATGTAGTTGGGCAGCACCTTCGTTTCCAGCGCTTTCAGGGCCCGTGCAGGCAGCGGGCTGTCCAGCGCAGGCAACTGCATAGCCGGTTTCTCCAGGTCTATACCTGCCCCTAAGCTGACTTCCTGTGGCTGCAGCTCGAACCAGTAGTAACCGTGCGCACTCATGGTAAAGAGGTAGGTATCGTCCTTCACCTGCGGGAACTTGTTCTTGCTAAATACCTCAACCGGCACATAGCCCCTGAACTCGGGCAGGTCCAATTCCACGGCCTCCGGGAAACGGGACAGGTTGGCGATTACCAGGATATTCTCCTCCTGGTACGAACGCACAAAAGCCAGCACCTTGGAGTTGGATGGGTTGAGGAAGCGGATAGAGCCGCGGCCAAACGCTTTGTAGCGCTTGCGCATGTTGATGATGCGGCGCATCCACCAGAGCAGGGAACTGCTGTTGTGCTGCTGCGTCTCCACATTCACCGATTCATACTTATACTCCGGATCAATGATCACCGGCAGGTATAGCTTCTGGGGATTGGCTGTCGAGAAACCAGCATTGCGGTTGTCGTTCCACTGCATCGGCGTGCGCACGCCATCCCGGTCACCCAGGTAGTAGTTATCCCCCATGCCGATCTCGTCGCCATAGTACACGACCGGCGTGCCCTTCATAGAAAAGAGCAGCACGTTCATGAGCTCGATCTTGGCCCGGTCGTTGCCCAAAAGCGGGGCCAGACGGTGGCGTATACCCAGGTTGATTTTGGCCAGTGGATCGCGGGTGTATACCTTGTACATGTAGTCGCGTTCTTCATCCGTCACCATCTCCAGCGTGAGTTCGTCGTGGTTGCGCAGGAACATGGCCCACTGGCAGGTTTCAGGTATAGCCGGTGTCTGGTCAAAAATGTCGATGATCGGGAAGCGGTCCTCCATCTTCACGGACATGAACAGGCGTGGCATGATCGGGAAGTGGTAGTTCATGTGGCATTCGTCGCCGTTTCCAAAGTACGAAGCAGAATCCTCGGGCCACATATTCGCCTCTGCCAGCAAAAGCTTGCCTTCGTATTTTTTGTCGACATGCGCCCGCAGCTTTTTCAGGAAGTCGTGCGTTTCGGGCAGGTTCTCCCCGTTGGTGCCCTCCCGTTCAAACAGGTACGGCACGGCATCCAGACGGAAGCCGTCCACGCCCATGTCGAACCAGTAATCGAGCATCTTGAACACTTCCTGCTGCACGTCCGGGTTGTCGAAGTTCAGGTCGGGTTGGTGGTGGAAGAAGCGGTGCCAGTAGTACTGCCCGGCCACGGGGTCCCAGGTCCAATTGCTTGGCTCGTAGTCCGTGAAGATGATGCGCACATCTTTATACTGGGTTGGGTCGTCGGACCATACGTAATAGTTGCGGTGCTTGGAGCCTTTCTTCGCGCGACGGGCCCGCTGGAACCAGGGATGCTGGTCAGAACTGTGATTGATGACAAGCTCTGTGATCACTTTCAGCCCGCGGCGGTGCGCCTCTTTCACAAACAGTTTGAAATCCTGCATGTTGCCGTAGCTCGGGTTGATGCTGTAGTAGTCGGCAATGTCGTAGCCATCGTCTTTGAGCGGTGACGGGTAGAAAGGTAGCAGCCAGATCGCCGTTACCCCCAGGTCCTCGAGGTAATCGAGTTTCTGCATCAGGCCTTTGAAATCGCCTATACCATCGCCGGAACCATCCATAAAAGCTTTGATGTGCAGCTCATAAATGATCGCGTCTTTGTACCAGTGAATGTTGTCGTCTAGAAGGGTGTTGTCCTCTGCCATATAGTTTTTTCGTGTTTATTCGTGTTTGCTGTGCTCTTCAGGTAACCAGGTATCGTCGAGGCTCTCGTGGCCCATACCCGGGGTGGCTACCTCTATACGGAATACGTGCACCGGCATCTCGTGCGGTCTCAGCTCCACGTAATTCCATTCACTGTTCCAGGTATACTTGTGCTCTGTCATCAGATCGTGCACCATGTACTGCTGGTTTTCCGGCATCCGGAGCGCCTGCAGTGGCACCTTCACCCAGCCAGCCTGCGTGTTGTGCGGGTCCAGGTTGATGACCATCAGCATCTTGCTACGGTAACTGCTGTCCCACTTGGCATAGCAGAGCAGCTGCGGATTGTCCGTGTCGCCGAATTCGATGTTCCAGGTGGTCTGCAGGGCCGGGTTGACCTGCCGGATCTTGTTGATCTTGGTGATCACTTCCCGGATCTTTGTCAGCTTGCCCCAGTCCCAGTGCACGACCTCATATTTTTCGGAGTCCAGGTATTCTTCTTTGCCCTGCACCGGCGTGTTGATGCCAAATTCATACACGGGACCATACAGGCCATAGTTCGAGGAGAGCGTAGCCGCCATAACCACGCGCGTAATATGCGCCGGCTCTCCGCCCGTCTGCAATTCGTGCGGCAGGATGTCGGGCGTGTTGGGCCAGAAATTGGGACGGTAGAAGTCGCGCATTTCACTCCGGGTCAGCTCCGTCATGTATTCCCTGATCTCGGCAGCCGTGTTGCGCCAGGTGAAGTAGGTATAGGACTGGGTGAAACCGATCTTGCCGAGCCGCTCCATCACGCGCGGCCTGGTAAAGGCTTCGGCCAGGAAGATCACCTGCGGATACTGCTGCCGTACCTCCCGTATCAGCCACTCCCAGAAATGAAACGGTTTGGTATGGGGATTGTCCACCCGGAACACGTACACCCCCTGCTCGATCCAATGGATCACGATGCTCTTCAGTTCCAGCCACAGGTTTTGCCAGTCTTCGGTCTCAAAGTTTACGGGTAGCACATCCTGGTATTTTTTGGGCGGGTTTTCGGCATACTGCACGGTACCATCCGGACGCCATTTGAACCAAGCTGGATGCTCCTTTACATACGGGTGATCGGGAGAACACTGAATGGCAAAATCAAGGGCTACCTCGATGCCATGTTCCCGCGCGGCATGCACAAAGCTGCGAAAATCCTCCAGGGTACCCAGTTCCGGCAGAATGGCTTTGTGGCCGCCTGATTCGGCACCGATGGCCCAGGGAGAGCCCGGCTCACCCGGCTGGGAAGTCACCGAGTTGTTCTTGCCCTTGCGGAAAGCAAATCCGATCGGGTGGATAGGCGGCAGGTAAATGGTATCGAATCCCATCTCGGCAATGCGGGGCAGCAGCCGTTCGCAATCCCGGAAGGTGCCATGCTGACCTTGCCCCTGCCCTGCTGATCTGGGAAAAAACTCGTACCAGGTGCTAAAGAGGGCTTTCGGGCGCTCCACATCCACCTGCAATACCTTGTGATACGTCGTCACATGGCGACGCTCACAGCAGGCATGCATCAGTTCGGTGACGCCGTCGCCTGTCGCTAGTGCGACCGCATCGGCCACCGAGCCGGGCCTGTTGAGCTGCTCTGCCCATTTGCTCAGGCGCTTCTGCTGCCCGGGCTTGGCCGTGGCAGCAACCTCCTCCAGCAGTTGCGCCCCGATCTGCAATTCTACCGCGATATCCTGGTTGGCTTCAAATTTCTTTTTGATGCCTTTTTGCCAGGTATAGAAATGGTCTATCCAGCCTTGCAAGGTATACTCAAAGCTGCCCATGCTGTCAGGCGTAAAACTAACCTGCCAGCGGTCGTTGCCCAGAAACTGCATCGGGACCTCGTTCCACTTTTTCTTTTTGGAATGGCGGTACAGCAACACAGCTTTTACTTCATCATGGCCATCTCCGAAAACATCAGCAGTCACTGTGACTTC
>NZ_JSYF01000134.1:0-9085 GCF_054824225.1 Pontibacter sp. HJ8 | reverse complement strand
TCTTCTCAAGGTTGGCCATTTCGTGCGTTTTGCGCTCCTCCATGTAAGTGCGCCGATGCTCATGCACCTTTTCCGAAGCCTGTATAAAGCGCTCCCAGATCGGATCACGCTGATCGTTTGGAACGGGTCCAATGTTTTTCCACTCCTCGTGCAGATGGCGCAGCTCCTGTAGTGCTTTGTTGATGGAGGGCTCCTGTTGCAGCGCCTCGGCACGTTCAATCAGTTGCAGTTTGGCATCCAGGTTACGTCTTCTATCCAGCTCCTTCAGCTCAAAGAACATGCTGCGGTTGTTGTAGAAGATATCCAGCAGCGCGTGGTATGAATCCCACAACTCCTGGGCTTCACCCGGAGGAACCGGTCCGATCGTTTTCCATTCTGCCTGCAGCTTCTTCAGCTCATCACTGCTGCTTTTGGTTTCGGCCGATTCAACCAGCTCCCGCAGCTTTTGAAGTATTTCGCGCTTACGGTCCAGGTTGCTGTGACGCTGTTCTTCGGTTTGCTGACGCTCTCTGTAACGGGCTTCCCGGTAGGCACTGTATACCTGCTCGAGTTCCTGGTGCTCCATCGGTGCATGATACTCGAAGTCTTCGTCGGTCCCGCCTTCCAGCTTGAAGCGCTCCAGCGCTTCTGCTCTTTCAGCCTGAAACACCTGGTCGTAGAAGCGATGAAGGTCATTTATCTTCTTGTATTTTTTGCCGGCGTCCGGACCTTTGAGTAATTGGCTTAGCATGGCACGCAGCTCGCCTATACCCAGTTGGCTGTAGTCTGTAGCGTCCTCGTCTTCATGCTCATCCTCCTCGTGGTTCTCCTCTGTTACAGGCGTACCCGATGTGGTAGCGGCAGTAGCAGCGGGAGGGGCTGTCGCAGGAGCAGGGGCCAGTAGGACTGGCTCTTCGGCAGGATCATTTTCCGGTAAGGGCGCTTCTGCCGTGGTAGCTGTCGCCTCTGTAACAGCTGTTTCGACCGGATCCGATTCAGGTAAATTTGCTTCGGCAAAAACCTCTGTGATTTCTTCTGAATTTTCAGCCTCGGTTTCCGATGCCAGTTCCGGCGTTATTTCTGGTTGTTCTTCCTTAGGCACACCCTCATCCGATGTTAGTTGCCCGCTTTGTTTTTTTGCGTTTATCTCAGCAAGGCGTTGTTCTAAAATATTCATCGGGGACTCAGCCTGTTGCTGATTGGCACGGGCATCGTCTTGCTGCTGGGGCTTATTTGCCTCAGCCCTATTCGGGTCGGTATGCTGATTCTCAGTAGTCATAACTTCAGGTTTTGGTACAGTGGTAGAAGCTTTAGTTTAGCCGGGGGTCTACAGGGTAATTGGATAGTACCTTGTATTTCCCTCCCATTTCGCGCAAAATGCTGCGCCAAAGGGAATCTGCCTCTAAATTAAATAATTTATTAGCAGCATTGTTGTTTACAATCCAAACATTTTTATCGATCTCTTCCTGCAGCTGACCCGGTGTCCAGCCCGAATAGCCTAGGAAAAACCGTATTTCAGAAGGAGACACGAGGCCGGAACCGATCATGGTCCGCAGCATTTCAAAGTCACCACCCCAGTATACATCCTCACCCAGTTTCACAGCCTGAGACAATTGCGTCAGGCGATGCACATAGTGCAGGGTATTATACTGCACCGGTCCTCCGATACCCAACTCTGCTTCAAAACTATCACTATAAACATCGATCACGTCGGATAGTTTTAAGTTGGACATACGGTTCAACACCAGGCCAAATGTCCCCTCGTCCTCACTGTGGCTGCAGATCAGGACCACTGTTCGTTCAAAGTTTGGGTCACCCAGGAATGGTTCCGATATCAGTATACTCCCGTTCTGAGGTTTATTTAAGTTGTCTTCCTCCATGTGTCTATAGGCTTTTATGTCCTGCTCGTATCTGTTTACTTTCCTGAGCAAATTACGCAGTACTTGTTTACCCCTTCTTACGGAAAGCAGGCAATATGGTATTAAAACGAACACCTGCCGCTGAATTTGAAAGGAGCTAAAGGCAAAAGCGTGACAAAGGTATACCTATAGGTAAAAAATTTTATACGTAATATCCCAAAAACAATTGAAATTATTACAGTGATAATTAAAATTTACCTGCAGCAGATTATTTTATAATTTTGGGAAACTATTCGTCCCTACTATGTCGCTTCTACATGACATTGCCGCTATCCGCAAAAATTACTCCCGGCAGGAGCTGACAGAGGAATCTGTTTTGCAGGATCCCTTGGATCAGTTTAAGGTATGGTTGAATGAGGCCATCGCAGCGGAAGTATTGGAGCCTACGGCGCTGGTCCTTTCTACGGTTTCAGCCGACAACCGCCCTTCTGCGCGCGTGGTGTTGCTAAAAGAAGTCTCGCCGGAAGGATTTGTTTTTTATACCAACTACGACAGCCGCAAAGGACTGGAGCTGGCACAGCAGCCTTTTGCATCCCTGACTTTTTTCTGGGCAGAGCTGGAGCGGCAGGTGCGCGTGGAAGGCCGCGTGACAAAGGTGCCCGCCCGGGTATCGGATGACTATTTCCATAGCCGTCCGAGGGGCAGCCAGATAGGTGCCTGGGCTTCTCCGCAAAGTCGCGAGATACAAAGCCGGGAAGAACTGGAAGTGGCCGACAGGCACTACAACGAAGCGTTTTCCAATCAGTCCGTTGTGCCCCGCCCCGCGCACTGGGGTGGCTATGTCCTGCAGCCGGAGCTGATAGAATTCTGGCAGGGCCGGCCCAACCGTTTGCACGACCGTATCGTGTTCGAGCAACATGGCGGCACCTGGAAAAGGAAAAGACTGGCTCCCTGAAATAAATTTTTGATTACTCATTTGTACCTGCAATAGATGGCAGAAATACTACCTATAAAAGCCTGGCGCTACACCGAAGAGCTGGATCATTCGATTGAGGATCTCACCTCTCCCCTGTTCGATGTTGTGTCGGCCAAACAGCGCGAAGCCTTATACCGCAACCCGCTCAACAGCATTCATCTGTCTGTGCCGCGTGGGGAGCGCCCTGCCGAGGAAGCCGCCCTGCTGCTGGAGGAATGGAAAGCAAAAGGTATACTGGCACAGGATCCGCTTCCCGGAATCTATGTGTACTATCAATACTTCCGGCTGACGGGCAGCGATAAGGAATATTGCCGCAAAGGCTTTATCTGCCATATCAAAGCCTATGACTGGGATGAAGGCGTGTTGCTGCGTCATGAGAATACGATCCCAAGCGCTGTGAATGACCGGATCGATTTGCTGGACAAAACACAACTGAACACCAGCGCCACGCACGGACTGTATACCGATCCGGAGTTTCTGCTGGAGGCCTACATGGACGAGAGTATAAAGACGCCTTTGTATGTTACTGAAGACTACCAGGGCGTGCGGGATGTGCTGGCTGTGATACACGATCACCCGATCATCCGGCTTTTTGTGGACACCCTCCGGCAACGGCAGGTGCTGCTGGCCGACGGGCATCACCGCTACGAAGGTTCGCTGGAGTACCGCAAGAAAATGATGGCGCAAAACGCTTCCCATACCGGGTTCGAGCCTTACAATTATCACCTGATGTACCTTACCAATACCGAGTCGGATGACCTCCGCATTTTGCCCACGCACCGGGTGCTGGAGCAGATGGACTATACGGATGAGGAATTCCTGGATAAGCTGCGCGATTATTTTGTGGTTACCCCCAAGGAGGATGTTTACGAGCTGAATGAAGTGATTGTAGGCAAAGACTGGGCCTTCGGGCTATACCTGTCCGGCAATGCCTACAAGCTCAGGCTGAAACCGGAGGTGCATTCGCTCATAGACTGGCAGGTGCCGCAGGAGGTCAAAGACCTGGACCTGACGGTGATGCATTATTTTATTTTTGAAAAAGTGCTCGGCATCGGCCGGGAAGAACAGCGCAACTATAGCGGTCTGAGTTATGTACGAAGTTTTACCGCCTGTGTCAGCCAGGTAGATTCCGGTCAGGCACGCCTCGCCCTCATCACCAACGATGTATCCATGGCACAAGTAAAGCGGGTGTGTTTCAGCGGTGCAACCATGCCCCAGAAGTCTACTTTTTTCTATCCGAAGGTGATCTGCGGATTTTTGTTCAGCTCCATCAAAGAAGATGAATTTCTCACGGCCCCTGCTGCTTGCCTCTAACTCCCCGCGCCGCAAAGAATTGCTGGCCGGGCTCGGGCTTACTTTTGAAGTGCGCGTCAAAGAAGTGCACGAAGATTTTCCGGAACACCTGCAGCGGGAAGAAGTGGCCGAATACCTGGCTTCCCATAAAGCCGATGCCTACGCCAGCGAACTGCAGGAGGAGGTGCTGATTACGGCCGATACCATCGTTTGCCTGGGCGAACGCATCCTGAACAAACCGGCCGATGCGGCAGAGGCGTTTGAGATGCTCCGCGCGCTATCGGGCACCTCGCATGAGGTCATCACCGGAGTATGCCTGCTGTCTCGTGAAGGGAAAACCGTATTTCATGATGTGACGAAGGTATACTTCAAGCAGCTGACGGATGAGGAAATACACCATTACATCACCCACTTCAAGCCTTTTGACAAAGCCGGCGCCTACGGGATACAGGAGTGGATCGGCATGATCGGCATTGAACGGATCGAAGGTTCCTACTTCAACGTGGTGGGGCTTCCCGTGCAGAAATTATACGAGCAGCTGGTACGCTTAAACTTTTAAAGTAAATCATTTACAGGTATAGGTAGGAACTATTGCTCTCTTAAACTGTTGCGCAGAGGTATACCTTAGCTACTTATAATAATCACCCTAATTAGATAGATGTCATTAACAAAATTATACCTGGCAGCGGGCAAAGAGCATTCGCTGAAGCGTTTTCATCCCTGGGTTTTCTCGGGCGCCATCAAAAAGCTGGAAGGACCTGATCCGGAAGAGGGCGATACGGTCGAAGTATATTCCAACCGCCATGAGTTTTTAGGCATGGGCCACTGGGCGCCCGGCTCAATCGCTGTTCGGATCATCTCATTTGAGCAGACAGAAGCCGATTATACCTTCTGGAAAAACAAGATACAGCAGGCCTACGACTACCGCAGCCGCCTGGGCCTGACGGAGAATCCGCATACCGACGTTTACCGCCTGGTATACGCGGAAGGCGATGGCGTACCCGGCCTGATCGTGGACGTGTACAAAGATGTTGCGGTGGTTCAGACGCACTCCGTAGGGATGTACCGGGTGCGGGAACATGTTGCGAAGGCGCTGCAGGAAATTTATGGCAGCCGCTTGCGGGCCGTGTATGACAAGAGTGCGGAATCGTTGCCTGCCAAGGCACCTGTTGAGGCTGTAAACGGCTACCTGTTCGGAGAGTCTGCCGGCGGCGTTGTTGTGACGGAATATGAGAACCAGTTTTTTGTGGATTGGGAAGGAGGCCAGAAAACAGGCTTCTTCATTGACCAGCGCGAAAACCGCGACCTGCTGGCCCGTTACGTCAAAGACAAATCGGTGCTGAACACTTTCTGCTATACCGGCGGGTTCTCGGTTTATGCCCTGAATGCGGGTGCCCGGGAAGTACACTCGGTAGATGTCTCCAAAAAGGCCATCGAGATCACCGAAAAGAATGCCGGCCTGAGCCAGGCCCCTGACCGCCACGAAGCCTATGCTGTCGATACCTTCGAATTCCTGAAAGGAAAAGAAGAACTCTACGATGTGATCATACTCGACCCGCCGGCTTTTGCCAAGAGCCAGAAGGTGCGCCACAATGCTCTGATGGGCTACAAGCGCCTGAACGCTGAAGCCATGAAAAAGATCAAGCCAGGCGGTATCCTTTTCACCTTCTCCTGCTCCCAGGTAGTGGACAAGTACCTGTTCAACAACACCGTGATGGCGGCTGCCATAGAGGCCGGCCGTACCATCAAGATCATGCACCACCTCTCCCAGCCAGCCGATCACCCGATTTCGATCTTCCATCCGGAAGGTGAATACCTGAAGGGGCTGGTGCTGTTTGTGGAGTAAGGTATAACCGAAACAGAAACAAAAAAGGCAGGTGCTATACCTGCCTTTTTTGTTTCTGGTGCTAGAGATATTGCCCGAGCGAGTAAAGGGTCCCTCCTGCTATCGTCTGCGGCAACTCCATCCGGATGCGCCATTCCTTCGGATAGTAATTATTTAGCCGGTTACCGACTTGCTTGGCCCAGCCAAGCGGAAAGCCCTGGTATTGCAGGAGTATCCAGTCGTTGCCGTTGCTATCCAGGCTGATGTCTTCTTTGCGGAGGTAACGCAGGGCTGCCTCCAGTTCAAGCTCCTCTGTCCTGAAAACGGCTTTGTTGAGGTGCTGCGAGAGGGCCAGCGCATGGAGCGGTTTTAGTTTTTTGCCTTTCACTTCTGCTACTTCTATACCTGCATACACGACGTACAGCTTCTGGTATACCTGGTCGGCTGCTTCAAACAGGCTGGCAGGTATAGCCGACATGACTTCTCCGTGTTGCAACCAGGTATAGCGCTCCGGCTGCACCAGCCAGTTGGCCACCAGTGCCTGCTCTTTTTTGCCAGCAGGTGTGAGTTTATGTTTTTTCTTTTTGGAGGAGGTGGCGCTGTGGTCGTCCTGCGCTTCCCCTGCTTTGCGGATAACAGCCAGGAAAAATCCTTCTCCCTGTACCTGATGCGGGTAAAAACGATACCCCGTCACACCATCTTGCTCCGAAGGCACCACCCCCCAGGCCGGATCAAGGTCAAGGGAAAGACTGGCGGCATTTTCCTGCCCGGCCAGCCAGACCATGTTGTTTTCGTTTTCCGCTTCATTCCAGGTGCAGGTGCTGTAGATGAGTGTTCCCCCCGGCTTCAGGGCTCCCCATACATCCATCAGGATGCGTTGCTGCCGCTGGGCGCATAGTTTTACATTCTCTTCTGACCACTCCTGCACGGCCTGCGGGTCTTTCCGGAACATACCTTCGCCACTGCAGGGCGCATCCACCACCATCACATCAAAGAAATCCTCCAGTCTGCCAAAGTCACGCGGATCGTTGCTGGTGACCAGCACATTGCCGCTCCCCCACTTGGTCACGTTCTCGGCCAGGATGGAGGCCCGGCTACGTATGACTTCATTGGATACCAGCAGGCTGTCTTGTGAAATAAGGCTGGCGATATGCGTTGATTTGCCGCCGGGCGCTCCACACAGGTCCAGCACTCGGAGTGGCTGGGCAAGGTCTACTGTTTGCCGAAGCGCCTGCTCCAGGAACATGGAACTGGCTTCCTGTACGTAGTAGCCACCGGCATGCAACAAGGGATCAAGCGTGAAAAGCGGGCGCTCGGGCAGGTAGTAACCCGTTTGCGTCCAGGGTACAGATGGAAGTTCCGGGGAAGCAGGGAGTTTGAGATTGTTCAGGCGTATGCTGACAGGTGCCGGCTGTAGCAAGGCTGTCTCAAAGGGAATATAAGCTGTGCCCAGCTGCTGCTGCATGCGCGTAACAAAAGACTTTGGTAGTTCCATCCCCAAAGTTACAGCTATTTCAGTTTCAGCGGAAGTAGAAAACTGCCCATTATTGTAAAAACAATGCAATTCTAACCATGCTGCGAAAACCGGTTTATACCTGTTGTTGCCGTAGCTGCAGGTATTCTGCTACGACCGGTACGTCGGCAGGGCACCAGTCATAGGTTTTCAGATCTTCCGTATTAACCCAATGATAGGCCCTGTGCTCTGCCAGATGGATCACGCCGTTGTTGTACTGACAGATAAAAGGGATAAGTTCTATTATTTTATGGACATCCTGCTGCAGCACCGGTGTCAGGCGCTGTGTTGTCGTTATGTTCAGGCTAAGCTCTTCCTGAATCTCCCGTATGAGACAGGCTTCTTCGGTTTCACCGTCTTCCAGCTTACCACCCGGAAATTCCCAGAGCAGGGGGAGCGCCATTGTTTCGCTGCGTTGCGTCACCAGCACCAGTCCCTGCTGTTCGATGATGGCACAGGTTACTTTGATAATCATGTTTAAAGTTAGGCAATAACCTGCATGCAATTTCTTTTTTATTTGAAAACCCGCTTTGCCAGAGCGGTTTCAGTATAGTAAAAAAAGTAGCCCGCAAACAGGCAGATTCCCAGATTCAGGTACGTATTTGTATTCTGGGGCACCAGGCCAAAGTACAGCACCTGCACCAGAAAAATATGATAAGAGGCTTTTCCCGTCTCGGCCATCATGCCTAACACTTTATTATCAGACTGCTGCGGGAAGAGCAGGATGAACAGGTAGACGAGCAAAGCCGCAAATGGAAAAGTGAGCGCTACCTGCGCTTGCCACTCCGGCCTGATGTACGGAAGCAATAGCCCCAGGTATAGCTGCCCGTACAGCAAGACGGCACTGCCCAGGCCGATCAGTACCAGGATCCATTTGCCGGTATTTTTTTCGGATGAAACGATGGTTGAGAGCCACAGTCCGAGCGCTATGGCGGAGAGATACCTGAAAAAAGCAGCGTCGTAGAGATAACGGTCTTCATTAAAGAAGGCGATGCGGTAAGCAGTCAGCAGAAACACGACTTCCAGCAGGACAAGTACAAGCAGGGTGCGTGCCGGCCATCTGAAATAACAATAGCCGATGAGCGGAAGCAGCAGCACGGATTGCAACAGCAGCGTGATAAAATAATTGCCCTTCCCGGAAACAGGCAGCACGCCGATAAAATTTTCCCATCCCAGAGTATACACATTCTGCCCATACAGCCGCTGCCAGGTATAGCCGGCAACCAGGGCGATGCCATATAGCAGCAAGAGCGGCAAGAGGATGCGTAGTCCCTTTTTCTGGAAATAATGCGCGGTATAAAGATGGTGGAAATGAAGTGTTTTGCTGCTATACGACAAGCCCAGGTTCAGCCCCATCGTCACCATGAACAAGGGCACTGCTTGCCAGATGTGAAATATGGCATAGCTCCCGACCAACTCTTCCCGTGTGAGCGAGTGCAGCAGTAAGACAGCAACGATGGCCAGGCCTTTGACGATGTCTATTTGTTGGAAGTGCTGTTTCATTTTGTGTTGCTAAGAGCAGCTATACCTGGCAGCGGCTCTAAATGGCAGAAGGCATACCTGTTCGGCATGCCTTCTGCTTAGTCTGAATACCTATACCTTATTTTAATTTTTCCTTTAGTATTTCGAACTCTACGGCC
>NZ_JSYF01000133.1:0-381 GCF_054824225.1 Pontibacter sp. HJ8 | reverse complement strand
GTTCTCGCTTGTCTAAGGAGGGGAGCCTGTCTTTACAGCTCGACAGATCTTGTTTCATCGCCACTTTTAGTCATCCCCCTGCCCCCTTCGAAGGGGACTTTCTTGCACGAGTAGGTATAGCCGGCAGGTATAGCTGACAGGTATAGCAAGGCATACTTACAACAGTTGCTATAGAACAGCGACTTGAGTAAGGTGCGCAACTGACGATTTTGTGTTTGAGCGTTCAGCGAGTTTAAAAGCGTCTTGATTCTTTTGCTTACTTTTCTCATCAAGGAGAAAAGTGAGGCCCCGCCGGCCAGGCGAAGCTATGCAACACGTCAGGTTGAAGACTGAGGAAGCCGAACGCAGCAAAGCAGGTATAGGTATAGGTATAGGTATAGG
>NZ_JSYF01000132.1:0-7861 GCF_054824225.1 Pontibacter sp. HJ8 | reverse complement strand
ATAAGAAACTACGCTTAGGTATGATAGGGGGTGGACAAGGTGCCTTTATAGGTGCAGTTCACCGGCATGCGGCTCAACTGGATGGTGAGTATGAACTGGTCTGCGGCGCCTTCAGCAGTGATCCTCAAAAATCGAAAGCCAGCGGCACGCTTCTGGGGCTAGCGCCGGACCGGGTGTATGCTACCTACCAGGACCTGATAGAGCAGGAGCAGCAATTGCCCGAAGAGGAGCGGGCCCAGGTGATCAGCATCGTGACGCCGAACCACGTACACTTTGAGCCGGCGAAACTGGCGCTTGAAAACGGCTTTCATGTCATCATGGACAAGCCCATGACCTTCTCGCTGGAGGAGGCGCTTGAACTCCAACAGGTTGCTGCGCAGTCCGGCACACTTTTCTGCCTCACGCATACCTATACCGGCTACCCGATGGTAAAAGAAGCCCGGCAGTTCGTGGCTTCCGGCAAATTGGGCAAGATCCGCAAAGTGTATATCGAGTATCCGCAGGGCTGGCTGAGCCGGTTCGAAGAAGGCGGCGACAACAAACAGGCGTCCTGGCGTACGGACCCCAACCAGAGCGGCAAAGCCGGTTCGATGGGGGACATCGGCACACATGCCTTCAACCTGATCGAATACATCAGCGGATTGGAAGTGAAACAACTATGCGCCGACATCAACATTGTGGTGGAAGGCCGCAAACTGGATGACGACGGTGCCGTGCTGCTCCGGTTCAACAACGGGGCCAGTGGGGTACTGATCGCAACGCAGGTGGCAGCCGGAGAAGAAAACAATGTCCGGGTGCGGGTGTACGGCGAGCACGGCGGGATCGAATGGCAACATGCCGATGCCAACACGCTCCAGGTAAAGTGGCTCGATCGGCCGGCCGAAATCTGGCGCACCGGTGGGGGTTATGTCAGTTCCTACGCGCAGCACAATACACGTACTCCGGCAGGCCATCCCGAAGGATTCCTGGAAGCATTTGCTAACCTGTACCGCAATTTCGCGTTGTGTGTGAAGGCCAAACTCGAAGGCAAAGAACCGGAGGCAGAATGGCAGGACTATCCAGGTATAGAAGAAGGCGTACGTGGTATGGCTTTCATTGAAAATGTGATCGCTTCCGGAAAGTCCGACAAAAAATGGATCGATTTTACAGTTTAGAACTTACAGACAAACACTTGACACTATGAAAAAATCAGTTATTCTCCTGAGCTGCTGCTTCGCTTTGCTGGCTTCCTGCAACAGCAAAGACAACGCCGGAAAGGAAGCCGGTGATACCTCCGCAACAGAAGAGGGCGATAAATACTATGAAAGTCCGGAAACGGACTCAGCGGCAGCCGCGAAAGTCAGTGCTTCTGCCCGGCAATCCGAAGTGGATACCAACAGAATGAGCATCGGTACGGACCGTACAGCTGGGGTAGCCGAGGCAGTAAACGTGGAAAAAGGTGAGAAGCTGATTGCCAAATCCGATTGCCTTGCCTGCCATAAGATCGAAGAGAAGCTGGTGGGGCCGGCTTATGTGGAAGTGGCCAAGAAGTATGAGAACAACGACAAGAACATCGACTACCTGGCCGGCAAGATCATAGAAGGCGGCGCCGGTGTTTGGGGACAGGTTCCCATGACGCCGCACCCGAACATCAGCCGGGAGGATGCCAAAGAAATGTCCCGCTACATCTTATCCCTCAGAAAATAAAGACCTATGCTACGCAAAGTTTTAACTGGCTTATCGCTGACTGCCCTGCTGGCAGGCTGCCAATCCCCGCAATCAGAAAATGATATGACGACTGATAATGAGAATCCAGCCCAGCAGGATACCACCTCTGTTGCCACTACCGAAGAAGGCTTTGAGCCGCTCTTTGACGGAAAGACAACGCAGGGCTGGCATACCTACGGGAAGAGTAGTATAGGCAAAGCCTGGAAAGTGGAAGACGGTACGTTGCGCCTGGACGCTTCCAACAAAAAAGACTGGCAGACAAACGAAGGGGGAGACATCTTAACGGAGCAGGCTTTCGACAACTTTCACCTGAAACTGGACTGGAAGATCGCCAAAGATGGTAACAGCGGCATCATCTTCTATGCACAGGAAGACACCACCAAGTACGACCACGCCTGGCAGACAGGCCCGGAAATGCAGGTACTCGACAATGCCGGCCACCCCGATGCCAAAATCAATAAACACCGCGCCGGCGACTTGTACGACCTGATCGCCAGCAGCCCTGAAACCGTGAAACCGGCAGGCGAGTGGAACCAGGTCGAGATCATCAGCAACAACGGCCAGCTGGAGTTTTATCAGAATGGTGAAAAAGTAGTGAGTACCACCCTGTGGGACGACAACTGGAAAAAACTGATAGCCGGAAGCAAATTTAAGGACATGCCTGGTTTTGGTACTTTCAAATCGGGTAAGATCGCGCTGCAGGACCACGGCGACAATGTGTGGTTCCGCAACATCAGGATCAAGAGACTTTAGCTTTCACCTCACACAAGTCCCGGTAGCAGGTATGCCGGGCTTTCCCTGTTTCAACCATTTCATGTAACGATTTCACCATGAATTCAATCACCCGCATCAAACTGTCCACCATGATGTTCCTGGAGTTCTTTATCTGGGGCGCCTGGTTTGTAACGTTAGGCACTTTTCTGGGCAACAACCTGAAAGCTTCTGAACTTGAAACGGCAAGCGTGTTCTCCACACAGTCTTTCGGAGCCATCATTGCCCCCTTCATCATCGGGCTTATAGCCGACAAATATTTCAATGCCGAGCGGATTCTGGGAATTCTGCACCTGATAGGCGCTTTCTTAATGTACCAGATGTACAGCGCAGATAATATAGCCGATTTCTATCCGTATGTATTTGCCTACATGGTGGCTTATATGCCTACGCTGGCCCTGGTAAACTCTGTTTCGTTCAGGCAAATGACGAACCCGGAGAAAGAATTCTCTACGATCCGGGTATGGGGCACGATCGGCTGGATTGTGGCCGGTTTGTCCATCAGTTATTTATTCCACTGGGACTCTTCGGAAGGTATAGCGCAGGGTTTTCTGCGGAACACGTTTATGATGGCAGGTATAGCCTCTTTGATCTTGGGTATTTTTAGTTTCCTTTTGCCGAAGACTCCGCCCGTCAAACAGCAGGATAAAAGCAACCGGATCGCAGATATCCTGGGCCTGGATGCTATCAGCTTGTTAAAGAACAGAGACTTTCTGATCTTCTTCATTTCCTCCATCCTCATCTGTATTCCCCTGGCTTTTTACTACCAGAATGCGAACCCGTTCTTAACAGAAGTTGGCCTGGACAACCCGACGGGTAAAATGACGCTCGGCCAGATTTCTGAAGTATTGTTTTTGTTGCTGCTGCCTGTGTTCTTTTCCAGGTATGGCTTCAAGAAAACGATCCTGGTCGGTATGTTTGCCTGGGCGGTGCGCTACCTGCTGTTTGCTTACGGCAATGCAGACGAACTGTCGTTTATGCTCATCGTTGGCATTGCGCTACATGGTATCTGCTATGACTTTTTCTTTGTGTCGGGCCAGATCTATACCGATGCAAGAGCAGGGGAGAAGTACAAGAGTTCAGCACAGGGCCTGGTTACCCTGGCGACGTATGGCGTAGGTATGCTAATTGGTTTCTGGGTGGCAGGTTTTATCAGTGAATATTACAAAGGCGCTGGTTCTGAGAACTTCTGGCAGGATGTATGGCTGGTACCAGCCGGTATTGCTGCTGTAGTCGCGCTGCTGTTTATGCTGTTCTTCAAAGACAAGCAAGGACCTGCAGTGGCCACAGACAAGCCTTTCGGCGTTGGCTCAGAGCGCCAGGAATTAACCAGTTTACCATAGCACCAACCGTTTTAGAATTTTTTATGTCACACACTAACAACCGCAGAACGGCCATCAAAGGAATCGTTGCAGGAACCGCAGCCCTCACGGCAACCGGTATGCTGGCTTCCTTTACAGCCTGTGCAGAAGAAGCAGAAACCTCCACACAATTGAAAGGAAATATCAACCACTCCGTTTGCCGCTGGTGCTTTAACGATTTGTCAGTCGAAGAACTTTGTGTTGCAGCAAAGGGAATGGGTATAAAAGGGATCGACCTCGTGGGGCCGAAGGATTGGCCTGTGCTGAAGAAACATGGCCTGGAGTCTACCATGTGCAATGGCGCCGAGATCAGTCTGACCGAAGGCTGGAACAACAAAAAGCATCACGCCACGCTTATAAAAAACTATACCGACATGATTCCGCTTGTAGCCAAAGCAGGGTATACGAACCTGATCTGCTTCAGCGGTAACCGGGACGGTATGGACGATGAGACCGGGCTGCAAAATTCGGTCGAAGGATTAAAGAAGATCCTGCCGCTGGCCGAAAAGCACAAAGTGGTGCTGGTGATGGAGTTGCTGAACAGCAAGGTCGATCACAAAGACTACCAGTGTGACAAAACCTGGTGGGGAGCAGAACTGGCCAAACGGCTGGGCTCTGAAAACTTCAAGCTGCTCTACGACATCTACCACATGCAGATCGACGAGGGCGATGTCATCCGGACGATCCGCGACAACCGCCAGTACATTGCGCACTACCACACCGCTGGCGTACCGGGACGCAATGAGATTGATGAAACGCAGGAACTCAACTATCCTGCGATAATACGCGCTATCAAAGAGACAGGCTTTAAAGGTTTCGTAGCCCAGGAATTTATCCCGAAAGGGAAAGACAAACTGGCCTCCCTCCGCAAAGCCATCCAGGTATGCGACGTCTGATGCAAGCTTATCACTAAAGACATATACTATTCACAAACATCTACTCTTTGAATAAAACCATGAAAAATAGACGATCTTTCCTTCAACAGCTGGGTCTGTTGTCAGCAGGTGTTGTACTTACGCCGGCTATGATCTCGTGCAGTTCCTCAGACCAGCCTACGGATGGGACCACAACCGTAGGAGATGCAACGGCCGATACTACTACTACCACCACAGCAGCCAGCGCTGTGATTGATACGATAGGTATACAGCTTTATTCCTTACGCGAGGTCATTTCCAGCGATGTGAATGGAGTGATCGGAAAGGTCGCAAAAGCCGGTTACCAGGATGTGGAAACCTACGGCTATTCCAAAGACCGGGGCTTCTGGGGATTGGAACCCAAGGCTTTCCGGGAGCTGCTGAACACAAACGGTCTCATTTCCAGTAGCGGTCATTATGACTTTGGGCAGTATATGGCAACAGGAAATACGGATGCCGTCAAAACCTATATCGAGGCCGGCAAGGAAGTAGGGCAGGACTATATTACGGTTCCATACCTGGGCGAGGAAGTACGTGGTAGCGCCGATGCCTACAAAGCGATAGCTGAGAAGCTTAACAAAGCAGGTGAACTATGTAAAGCATCCAACCTGAAGCTTGCCTACCATAACCATGACTTTGAGTTCAAGCAATTTGGCGACACCACCGGTTACGATATCCTGCTGAAAGAAACCGATCCTTCCCTTGTGAGTTTTGAAGCGGACCTCTACTGGTTTGTCAGAGGAGGCCGTGTACCGGTCGATTATTTCAAACAGCATGCAGGACGCTTTGTGATGTGGCACGTGAAAGACATGGACAAGAATTCCCCTGAGCTGAACACTGAAATCGGCAGCGGCAGCATCAACTACAAGGAGATATTCGACCAGGCCAAGTTGTCGGGTGTGGAGCGTGTATTTGTGGAGCAGGAAAACTTTGCGGCGTCTATGGATCCCTTCCAAAGCATCGCACAGAGCTACGATTACGTGAAGAATACCCTAATGCAATAAGCGACTTATTTCTAATACCATCCGAATGCTCAACGCCTGGTGTGCCTCACAGCAGGCGTTGAGCTTTCCTGTAAAGCAGGTATAGGTATAGGTATAGGTATAGCGATTCCTTCTTCAAAGGAGCCGGAACTGGCGGGAGAGAAGCGTATGGAGTTGATGTTACATCCATCTGAAAGAATAATTAATTATGGCGTATAAGCCTGATTCAGAACGCTACAGCAAGATGGTATACCGTCGCTGTGGCAAGAGCGGTTTGCAATTACCGGCCCTTTCGCTGGGGTTGTGGCATAATTTCGGGCATGTCGATACGCTGGAAAATGCGCGCGACATGCTGCACTTTGCCTTTGATGCCGGTATCACGCACTTCGACCTGGCCAATAATTATGGTCCGCCTCCGGGCTCGGCAGAAGAAAATTTCGGCAAGATCCTCCAAGAAGATTTCCGGGGATACCGCGATGAACTGATCATCTCCTCCAAAGCAGGCTATAAGATGTGGGACGGTCCTTATGGCGACTGGGGTTCTAAAAAGTACCTGGTCTCCAGCCTGGACCAAAGCCTGAAACGCATGGGGCTGGACTATGTGGACATTTTCTACCATCACCGCCCGGACCCGGATACACCCCTGGAAGAAACCCTGGCGGCCCTGGACCTGATCGTTCGGCAAGGAAAAGCCCTGTATGTAGGCATTTCAAACTACCAGCCCAAGGAAGCGGCAGAGGCCTTCCGCCTGCTGCGGGAGCTGGGTACGCCCTGCCTGATCCATCAGCCCAAATATTCGATGTTTGAGCGCTGGGTTGAGGACGGTTTGCTGGACCTGCTGAAGCAGGAGGGCGTGGGTTGCATACCCTTCTCACCCCTGGCGCAAGGCCTCCTGACCAACAAGTACCTGCAGGGTATACCTGTCGGCTCCCGGGCTGCCAAGGCGCACGGGCATCTTCAGAAAGAAGAAGTGACAGACAAAAGAATACACCAGATTCAGCGGCTCCACCAGCTTGCTCAGAACAGGGAGCAATCGCTGGCACAAATGGCCCTGGCCTGGCTATTGAAAGACGAGCGGGTGACGTCCGTGCTGATCGGAGCAAGCTCAACAGAGCAGCTAGCAGACTCCCTGTTAAGCCTCTCCAACACGCACTTCAGTTCCGACGAATTAGTGCAGATAGAAGCGATTCTGCAGGAGTAAGCCTTTGTATACCTTCACGCCTGCATGCTACAAAGCCCTCAGTCCTTGCCGGATTGAGGGCTTTTAGCTTTTGCACTTCTAACCTGTTTCCGCAAGCCGCTGAGGGAAGCTAAAATAACACTATTCTTGTTTAGCTTTATTCTAAATTACTTTAAAACAGCGCTTTAACGCAACCTGTTCTGGTCTTAAGGGAGTATTACTGTAATACTAACTTATGTTGAATCTAAACCTGAACGACTATGGAAGCTACCTGCAATCATTGCAACCACTGGGAGCAAGACCCCAATAAAGTACAGTTACAAAGCAAAGAATTCGGAGTATGTGACGAGTTAACGGGCCAGCATGCCCTGGAGCCTGCCTATGTACTTCCCTTGATCCACGAAGGACGGGAAGATAAAAAGCCCAGACAATTTGAAATGATCACAGGTGCCATGTTTGGCTGCAATCACTTCAGTGAACGCAAGACCTGGATATAGGAGTGCCGGGTATCGCTTGAATAAGGGAAGAACGGAAATGCTTCCTGCTAACTCGCAAGTGCCCTGAATAACAAACGCCCTGCAGGTTTTCTGCAGGGCGACTTGCCTAATCTAAACACAAACAACCAACGTTTTTGATTTCTTAATCTATTATTTCAATCAGCACAAGCTTTAGTATCTCAGAAATGGTCTGTTGCTCAAGTTGGACAAGCATTCTGATATACCAACAAAATAGTCTCCAATCAGAATTCCAGCGCCTCTCTTAAGCGCATTTGTACCGGCTACAGAAGTTATAACTTCTCCATCGATGGTAGAAAATTCCACTACTTCTTCCTCCTGAAAAGAGTTCTTAGAAGCAGGGTGGTTTGTTAACAAGGCGCAGGAGCTGCTATCAAAGCTGGCTGTTACTGCTAGGTTTCCATAGACGTTCATGTGACGATGTAGGGTT
>NZ_JSYF01000131.1:0-2595 GCF_054824225.1 Pontibacter sp. HJ8 | reverse complement strand
AGGCGAGAATTATGCAGAAAGAGAAAGAGATCATTGCGGCCACAGAGGCATATGTAAAGGAAATGCTGAGTGGCGAAGGGTCAGGCCATGACTGGTGGCACATTTACCGGGTATGGAAGAATGCCCTGCACATCGCTTCCGAGGAAACCGGGGCAGACCTGTTCATCGTAGAGCTAGCAGCACTCCTGCATGACATCGGCGACCATAAATTCCATAACGGCGATGACACCGTGGGCTCGCGCATGGTGCGCGCCTGGCTTGAAAAGTTTGAACTGCCACACGAGGTCATCCAGCACATCAGTTCGATTGTCAGCGATCTATCCTTCAAAGGAGCAGGCACCTCGTCCAGCATGCCTACCCTGGAAGGACGCATCGTGCAGGACGCGGACCGGCTGGATGCCATCGGGGCGATCGGGATAGCCCGTACATTTGCCTTTGGCGGGCACAAAGGCCGCGAACTCTATAATCCGGACATCCGGCCGGTGTTGCACGACTCGTTTGAAACCTACAAGTCCAGCACCGCTCCCACTATCAACCACTTTTACGAAAAGCTGTTACTGCTCAAAGATCGCCTCCATACTCAAACGGCCCGCAAGCTGGCGGATGCACGGCACCAATACATGGAAGGTTTTCTGGAACAGTTCTATGCCGAGTGGGAAGGCGCGAAATAAAAGGGGCTTTCTAGAGACTTCCCCTCAGGCCGGCAGGTATACCTGCTATACTCCCTGAAAACTAATTCCATTAGCATCTGGTATAGAATACTAAAAAAATATACCTTTACTGTATGGAGATAATCGTAGGTATAGCCGCCTTTCTGGGAGGGGTCATCCTTTCCTTTCTGATGCTAAAAGGGAAGCTGAACGCATTGCAACAGACTGCGAATCAGGCGGCCATCACGCAAGGGGTACTGGAAGGGCAAGCCAGAGGCAAAGCAGCAGAAGCAGAGCAACTCAAACTACAGCTGCGCGACGCCCAGACCGAAACCCTCGACCTCACCAATGCGCTGACCAAGGTAGAGACTGACTACGAGCACCTGCGCAACCGGATGCGCGAACAGGCCCAGGAACTGGAGCAACTGCGCGAAAAATTCCTGCAACAATTCCAGAGCATTTCCAACCAGGTGCTGATGAACAATGCCGAGCATTTCAACAAAGCATCGTCTGAAAACCTCGAGCGCATCCTGACCCCGCTTAAGGAACGCATCAAAGAGTTTGAAGCCAAAGTGGACTTCACCTACGAGAAAACCCTGAAAGAAAGCGTTTCCCTGAAAGAACAGATCACCCAATTGGCTTCTCTTAATCAGCAGATGAGCCTAGACGCCCTGAACCTGACCAAGGCACTGAAAGGGGAAAGCAAGACCCAGGGCAACTGGGGCGAGTACCTGCTGGAAAGCCTGCTCGAAAAGTCCGGATTACGCAAAGGCGTACATTATGAGCGGGAAGAAGTGCGGAAGAACGATGAGAGCCAGGTGTACCGACCGGACGTGATCGTGCGCCTCCCCGACTCCAAGCACCTGGTGATCGATTCCAAACTGTCTTTGGTAGCCTATGAAGCTTACTGTAGCTGCGAGGATGACAACCAGACGGAGGTCTTTCTGCGCAGCCACATCAATTCCATCCGCACGCACTTTACAGACTTGGGCCGGAAAAACTATCACCGCCTGAGCGGCCTCAACTCCCCGGACTTTGTGATGATGTACATTCCCATAGAGCCCGCTTTCAACCTGGCACTTCAGAACGATCACGACATCTTTACCGATGCTTTTGATAAGAACATCGTTTTGGTGACCACCTCTACCCTGCTGGCGACGCTCCGCACGGTGGCAGGTGTATGGCGACAGGAAGATCAGAAGCGCAACGTGATCCGGATAGCGGAAGAAAGCGGCAAGCTTTACGATAAATTCGTGGGCTTTGTGGAAGACCTAAAGAGCATAGGAAAACACCTAGAGAGCAGCCAGGGGGCTTACCATGCGGCCATGAACAAACTCACCGATGGCAAAGGCAATCTCATCCGGCGGGTGGAGATACTGAAAGAACTTGGCGCCAAAACCAGCAAAACAATTGATGACAATCTTCTGCAGGAGGCGCAGATCACCCCGATTGAAGAAGAGAACAGCTTGTAAGTACCTTTCCCAAAAACTACAGGTATAGCAGCATACCTCACCCATACCTGGAGGCCGGATGATACCTTGAGCTAAAGCAGGAAGTACTTCAGTACAAAAACTTCCAGGGCAACATTTTATACCTGTACCGTTTAAGGTATAGGCAATGAAATGTCCAGGATGTACGCCTCTCCTGATCTCCCACATAATCCGATAGCCACCGTATGAAACGCATTTTTCTGACAGGTCTGACAGCAGCATTTCTCTTCTCCTGCTCCAGCCCGAATTCCGTAAGCGATAATAGCTCGGCCACAGCCGAAACCACCACCAGCACAGCTGTAGCAACCCCGGATCCGCAACAGGAAGCACAGGCTTTCCTGGAAACCTATACCAAGCGCTTCCAGGAGCTCTATACCAAATCAGCTGAAGCAGAATGGCGGTCCAACACGCACATCGTGGAAGGTGATACCACGAACGCAGCTGCTACCCGACAG